>CAYPBC010000116.1:0-6442 GCA_964408845.1 uncultured Thermoanaerobaculia bacterium | reverse complement strand
GTGATATGGCAGTGCCGATGATTGACGGCGGAACAGTCGGCGATCTAACGATCGCCGCCCACCGGTGGGAAGCCCGTCTACTCCGAACGCGAGCGTTCGTCGCAGCCGTGCTACCCACCGGCCGACGCGCCAGGGGAGTGTCGGTTCCGCCTCGCCTCTCTTCTTTAGGGAAGGGACGACGGCCGGGACCTCGCCACGTGCTCGAGTCTCACATGAGACCATCTGCGTTTATCTGCGTAATCTGCGGGCACATTGCGATGAGTCGGTGGGCTTGGCGGTCTTGGCGTCTTTGCGGTTCAAGACTGCGATGTCTTCGTGTCTTTGTGTCTTTGTGTTTGTGACGCGGCTGAGCTCTCTATTTGGGCTCAGGTCCTCCGGCGGTATCGCCCTGGGGCGCCAACGGCGTAATCGTGGCTTTGTCGGCCAGCGCCTCGACCATTTTGCCCACCTCCTCGCCGGTTCTCTGCTGCTCCAGCAGAGATAGCAGATGATCGGAGACCTCGTCGAGAGGGAGTGTTCCCGCCGGCCGCGTTTCCTCGACCTTGATGACGTGGAAGCCGAAGCCCGAGCGCACAACCTCCGAAATCTGACCGGGTTCGAGAGCGAACGCGACATCGGCAAACACCGGCACCATCTGGTCGCGGGAGAAGAAACCGAGATCACCACCCTTGGACGCGCTGGGACCCTCTGAAAGCTCACGAGCGAGTTCCGCAAAATCCTCGCCGGCGAGTGCGCGCTCGCGGGCCGTCTCGGCCTTTGCGCGGGCCTTGGCCACGGTGTCGGCATCGGCGTCTGCTCCGGCGGTGGTGATGATGTGACGTGCGTGAACCTGGGCATCGTTTTCAAACATCTCCGGATGGTCGGCATAGAACAACGCGACCGCCTCGTCCGATATTTGGATCGAAGGGCTGATTTTTTGCTCGATGAGGCTTCGCACCATGTCCATCTCACGGATCATCTTCATCACCTGATCAAAATTCGAGCCCATCTGTGCAAGCGAGGCGTCAAGAACCTCCCGCCCACCGGCCTGCCGCTCGATGGCTTGGGTCATCTGCGTCACACGGAGTTCGTTGGGCTGGATACCGAGCCTTGCCGCCTCCTGGGAGAGGAGCTTCTGCTCCACCAACCGCTGTGTGGCCATTTGAACCAGCTCCTGCTCGTCCTCGACCTTGTCCCGTCCACCCATCTGGCCGGCGATGTTCTGCATCACCATGCTGATCTCGGCGGCGTAGACCAGTTCGCCGTTGACATCGAGGACAGCGGGGTTGATGTTCGCTTCGATCGCCGGGGACTCCTGGGCAACGCCAGTCGCCGCAATCGCGACGAGCGCCAGGAGGACAGTTGCGTTTCGTGCCAGTATCTTCATGTTCGACCTTTCTCCCGTGTTTTGCGAGGGGTCGCCCCGCGATTGACGACGCAGGATACCACCGATCGGGTTGATTGGCCCACTCATCTCACGACCCTGGCCAGACCTCGAGTTCTAGCTTGGCCGGGCGCATGACGCGCAGCACCGGCAGCAGACCGACGGTCTCGTCCCAGTAAGGCGTGCGCCGGTACCACCACAGGTAGCGGGCGCTGCGGTTCGCGGCAAAGTCGGGGTCCTCCAGGGCGACCTCCCATTCGCGCCGGATCACGTCGTCGGCCAGCATCTCGCGTGCGAGTCCTTCGAGCACATCGGTGCCGATGTAGATCTTGCGCTCGAAGAGACTCGACACCGCCCCCCACCGTACGAGCGAGTCGGGCGCCTCGGGCTCGAAGAGCTGGATCGCGATCTCGAAATTCGGCTGGTCGGCGGGGATCCAGAGGCTGCCGGCGGGGACCGAACGGCGTTCGGTCTGCCGGCTGACCTCGAAGTCTTTGACCATCACCACCCCCTGGTAGGAGGAGGTCGCGAATTCAGGGTTGGACAGACGAATGGTCTCGACCTCGAACTCGGCATCCCTCTCGATCCGGTAGGCCCGCAGCCCGTGGCCGTCCACCACTCCCTCGATCTGCGGCCAGCCTGCGAGCACGATGTAACCGCGGGGCCGGGGCAGCATCAGCTCGGAAACCGGTGTGTGGCGCCACTCGAGATCCACCTCACGGATTTCGCCCGGGTGATAGCACGCCCGTTTTCCGCCGAGGACGACCGAGTCCTCGACCGTCCACTCGTAGGCGGGCCAGACGACGGTTTCGCCCTCCTCGGAGACCCCCCACCGCACCACGGCCCCGGACGGTTTGGCGTCGGCGCGGCCCCGTGCGATCTCGGCGGCGTCCGCCGCAGCGACCGCCCGCACCAGCTCCTTGCCGGAGCGCCCGACCTCTCCAATCAGCTCTTCCATAAAGGTCTGGTTGGCGTACACGCGGTCGCGGAAGGGTTTGTGGGCGTGCATCTCGATCAATATCGATGGTCTGTTGCGAAGCGGGAAGTAGCCCGACGAGTAGCGCGGCTGCGACACATCCCAGATCATGCCCTCGACCGGGTCCGAGCCCGAGACGAGGTTGACGTAGGGGCCGTTGGGATGGCCGGCCGCCGCGGTCGCGGCCAGCACCTTCGGCAGGTGCAGATCGACCCAGGCGTCGACCGCCTCATCGAGTTGCGGCGCCTCGGCCACCAGCCAAGTCAGCACCCAGGCGTGGTCAGAGCCGTTGGTGACGTGGTTGTCAACGTGGAGGTCGGGGTTCCAGGTCGTGACCAAACCCGCCATGGCCCTCGCCTCCGGGCTCGCCAGACGCAGGAAGTCTCGGTTGAGGTTGATGCCGTCAGCGGTCGCGCGGTAGCCCATCCCTTCGACCGGACCGTTCTGGTTGGAACGGTTGTAGGGCGAGACCCGCTCGTGGCCGTCGGCGTTGTAGATCGGTGCGAAAAGGGTGATCACACCCTTTGCCAGATCAGGTCTCCGCCCGAGCGCGATGTCGCGCAGGATCATCAGGGTCGCGTCCTTGCCGTCGACCTCACCGGCGTGAATGCAGCTCTGGATGAGAAGGATCGGCTTTCCGGTCGCCGTAGCCGCCTCGGGCGTGAAGGCCTGGTCAGCGGATACGATCACCAGAGGTAACGGGCGTCCCTGCGCCGAACGGCCGAAGTCGGTAACGCGGATCAACTCGGGCGCCGCAGCCTCCGCTTTCCGTATGAAGGTCATCGTCTCGTCGTAACTCGACGTCGCACGGAATTTGCTCTTCTCGGCGACCGTCAGCCATTCGTCGGGAAATTCGTCCGCACCAATGGCCAGGCACGGAATGAACAGAGCGATGAAGAAAACCAACAGTCGTTTCATGGGCGACACTGTAACCGATCCATCGACGAGTCGTTAGAACGTTTAAACGTTTAACGTTTGAACGTTATCCGGCGTGTGGCATCTCTGTCTGTTCGAGCATCTGGAGCGCCTCGGGAGTCGGTGCATCGCGCCCGGTATCCCAGTACGGAGACAGTCGGCGCAGGCTGGCGACGATCTCTGGGAAGACCTCGATGACAGCGTCGATCTCTTTATCGGTGGTGTAGCGGCTGAGGCTGAAGCGGACCGAACCGTGGACGGCGGTGAAGGGGACGTTCATGGCGCGCAGGACGTGCGAGGGTTCGAGCGAGCCCGAGGTGCAGGCCGAGCCCGAGGAGGCGCAGATGCCGTGCTCGGAGAGTTGGAAGAGGATGCCTTCGCCCTCGATGAAGTGGCAGGCGATGTTGAGGGTGTTATCGAGGCGGGGAGCGTCGCCGCCGTTGACCTCGACGTATGGGATGCGGGCTGAGAGCTCGCGCTGGAGACGGTCGCGCATGGTGCGGATGCGCTGCTCGTCCTGATCACGGTGTTCCACGGCGAGCTCGAGGGCGCGGGCGAGACCTGCGATAAAGGCCACGTTTTCGGTTCCGCCGCGGCGCCCGTCCTCCTGGTGGCCCCCGAGCAGGAACGGCCGGCAACGCGTGCCGCGGCGGATGTAAAGGGCGCCGATGCCCTTGGGCGCGTGCAGCTTGTGGCCGGAGAAGGAGAGTAGATCGATGTGCTTGAACGAGCCGCGGAGATCGATCGGCAACTTGCCGACCGATTGGGTGGCGTCGGTGTGAAAGACGATTGATGGGTCGGTTTCCTTGGTGATCCGCGATAGCTCCTCGACCGGGAAGATGACCCCGGTCTCGTTATTGGCGTGCATCACCGAAACCAGCAGCGTGTCGGGCCGGAGGGCGCGGACGAACTCCCCCGTGTCGAGACGACCCTGGGTATCAACCGGGACGAAGTCGACCTCGAATCCGCGCCGCTCGAGGTCCTTGCAGACCTCGAAGATCGCGGGGTGTTCGACCCCGGTGGTGACGACATGGCGGCGCTCCGGGTTGGCGGCGATGGTTCCAAAGACAGCGGTGTTGTTGCTCTCGGTGGCGCACGAGGTGAAGAGGATCTCGGACGGCCTGACGTGGCCGAGCAGTCGCGCGATCTCTTTTCGTGCCTCGGTGATGGCGTCGGCCGGCCCCCGGGCCGCCTCGTACATCGAGCTAGGGTTGAAGTAGTTGCCCTCCAGAAAAGGCGTGATTGCTTCCACCACCTCCGGCGCCACCCGAGTGGTTGCGTTGTTGTCGAGATAAACAACCGCCACAAGACCTCCTCGTGAGTGCCAGGTCAGACGATTCCGACGATTTCGAGCTCACCCCAGCTGATCGGGCGCCCGATTGAAATCGTCGGAATCGTCTGACCTGGCACTCTGTCACACCTGCACAACCCGAATTCGCTCATCAACATGGTCCTTCAGAGCCTGTTCCACCATCATCTTGATGGTACGAGTGGAACCGGCACAGTCCGCGCACGCGCCCTTCATGCCGACGTAGACCATGTGGTCCTTGATGTCGACGATCTCGAGGTCGCCGCCGTCCGTGGCCAGCTGCGGCCGGACGCGCTGGTCGAGCACGGTTTCCACCAACTTGGCGAACTTGAAGGGCGACATCTCTCGCGGCGGTTCGGCCTTCCTGACCTCCCTCGCCATCGGCAGCACCGGCAGCTCCTTGAAGGCCGTTTCCTGCTTGCCCCAGACCTTGTTCAGGATGTCCTGCAGACCACCCGGGGTGTGATGGCAGGACATGCAGGCGCCACCGGCCTTGATGGCGTTGGTGATATCGGCGATCGTCTTCAGCTCGAGCTCTTCGATCTTGCGCTCGATGTACGGCTCGGTGAGGCCAAAGCAGGTGCAGACCAGCCGTCCCTCCTCCTGCTCGTCGCGGCTGATGTCGATGCCGAGCTCTGCAAGGTCGACGCCCCGCTTCTGGGCCCAGTTGAAGATCGCCGCCTCGAGCGCCTCGGCACCCATCACCGAGCAGTGGATCTTGGCCTGGGGGAGGCCCTCCAGGTAGTCGACGATGTCCTGATTGGTGATTTTCAGGGCTTCGATGGGTGTGAAATCCCCCTCCTCGATGATGCAACACAGAGCCTCTGAGGCGGCGATGGCCGAGGTGCAACCGAAGGTCAGGTAGCGAGCTTCGGTGATCCGGTCCTTCAAGGGGTCTTCGGCGTCGCGGTCGGTTCGAAAGGTAAAGCGGAGGGCATCGCCGCACGCGATCGACCCGTGCTCACCGAAACCGTCGGAATCCTCAATCTCGCCAAGGTGGGTGCCGGGTTTCCCCTGCACCGCCGCCATGAAGAGATCGGTGGTTTTCTTAGAGTAGTTCCAGGTCATCAATCCTCCGGGCACCACGAAACATGGCGCAAAAAGCATGATAGCGGATCTTACCGATATGAGTTTTGAGTTTTAAGTTTTTGGTTTTTCGTTATTAGTGCCCGCCCCCTTCCATAGCGAGAACTGGGTGGGCGGGTGGAAACTAAGAACTCTAGCTGAAGTACACTCGGGCGATGATGCGCTGTGTTGTTTCCATGGTGAGATGCCGATGGATCGCTTCGATTCTCGCTGTCCTGCCAATGCTTTCCGCAGTTGCCGTCGAGGCAGCCCACCCGGCTGCGGTTCGGGGCTCGGGGGGGGCGGTTGCCAGCGCCGCACCGGCCGCCACCGAGGCCGGTCTGGAGATTCTCCGCGCCGGCGGCAACGCCGCGGATGCTGCAGTCGCCACCGCCCTCGCACTTGCGGTCGTGTTCCCGCAGGCGGGAAACCTCGGAGGCGGTGGATTTGCGGTCGTCCGATTCGGTGAAGAGATCAACACCCTGGACTTTCGGGAGACTGCTCCGGCGGCGGCCTCTCACGACATGTACCTGGACGATGACGGCAAACCGCGGCCGGATGCCTCGCTCGTGGGGCCGTTGGCGGCCGGTGTTCCAGGCTCTCCCGCCGGCCTCTTCGAGCTTCACCGCAGATACGGCCGTCTGCCGTGGGCCGGGGTCGTGGCACCGGCAATTCGTCTCGCCCGGGACGGTTTCATCGTCAACACGAGGCTGCACCGCTCGTTGGCCGCGAGTGAAGAGCTCTTGCAGCGATTCCCCGAAACCGCCGCCGTCTGGCTGCCCGAGGGACGGCCGCCGTCGGCAGGCTCGGTCAA
>CAYPBC010000115.1:4087-6483 GCA_964408845.1 uncultured Thermoanaerobaculia bacterium | reverse complement strand
CACGGGCCGTGGGCGCAGCACTTTTTTTGCTTCTGGGAGGACCTCGAGCTCGGTTGGCGACTGGTCAACCGTGGCTGGCGGATCCACACCGTGCCCGAGGCGGTGGCTACCCACCGCCGGGGCGGCGGCGCCGCCGCCGGCCGCGGCCATTTGCGCTGGCGCCGACCGCCGGAGCTCGAGGCCTGCATCCTGACCAACCGTTGGATGACCCTCATCCGCCACCTCCACCCACTTGATCTGGCGCCGCGCCTGCCCGTACTCTTGTCGTGGGACTCGGCTCTGGTGGCGGTGGGCGCTGTGCGGCGGCCGGAGCTTGCCGGGCATATTCGCCGCCGGTGGCCGTTGGTGGTCAACGAGTGGCGGGAGCGGCGCCGATACCCCCGAAGGAGGTTGCACGAGCTCTTATGACGATTCGTCTCATACTCGGGTTCTTCCTCGCCTACTTTCTGGCCCTGGTCGGCACGCCGATGGCGCGCGAGGCGGCGCTTCGTTTTGGCGTCGTCGATCGGCCGGACGGAGCGCTCAAGAACCACGACCAACCGGTGGCATACCTCGGTGGGCTCGCCGTCTTCACCGCCTTTCTGTTGTCGATCGGCATGACCTTCGAGTTCGACGCCGAGCTTCTGGCGCTGCTGCTGGCCTCGACCATCGTGACCATGGTCGGGCTGATTGACGATTTCGGCGCGTTGACGCCGAAGCCGAAGGTGATCGGTCAGGTGGTGGCGGTCTTCGTGCTCTTGAAGGCCGGGATCATGGTCCAGGTGGCCTTCATCCCATGGTGGGCGCAGCTGATCATCACCATACTGTGGCTGGTGGGACTGTCCAACGCCTTCAACCTGGTCGACATCATGGACGGGTTGGCAGCCGGACTCGGGGTGATTGCCGCCACCTTTTTGTTGGTGGTGGCGCTGCTCAATGGACGTTTCATGGTGGCGGCATTCACGGTGGCGATGATAGGCGCCCTGCTCGGTTTTCTACGCTCCAACTTCCACCCGGCGACCATCTACCTCGGCGATTGCGGCAGTCTCTTCATCGGCCTCACCCTGGGCGCGCTGGCGATGGTGATGGACTACACCCGCTACAACCCGCTCGGCTGGCTGGCGCCGCTCTATATCCTCGCCGTGCCGCTGGTCGATACCCTGTACGTGATGGTGCTCAGGATTCGGGCGGGGCGCAAGGTCTACTACGGCAGCCCCGACCACTTCCCGCTCCGCATCCGCCGCCGCCTCGACGGATGGACGGAGGGGACGGTGGTGGTCGGCTACGCAGTGGCGGTGGTCTTTGGCGCACTCGGGTTGGTGGTGCTCTTCCTCGACCCGGTGTCGACGCTCATCCTGACCGCAGTGGTGGGTGCGGTGGTTCTCGGTTTCCTGGTGTGGCTGGCCGCCGTGCCCATGGAGGACTGATGGAGCGGGTCCTGATTGTCGGCGGAGGCCTGACCGGGCTGGTGGCGGCCGAGCGGCTCGAACGGGCCGGGGCGTCGGCGGTGGTGCTCGAACGCGAGCCGGAGCCGGGCGGCGCGTGCCGCAGCCTGCGAGCCGACGGCTATGTCTTCGACTATACGGGACATCTGCTGCACGTGGCGCGGGCCGAAACCGAGACCTACCTGGCCGAGCTCGGAGTCTGGGATCAGCTCGCGGTTCACGAACGGCGCGCGGCGGTGGTCATAGGCGGCCACGCGACACCCTACCCGGTACAGATCAACACCCACGGACTGGCCGCGGATGTGCGGCGGGACTGTCTGCTCGGCTTCGTGCGGGCATGGGGGCGGGATGGGGGCGAGGAACCCGCTGATTTCCGCGAATGGGTGCTCGATCGCTTCGGCGAGGGTCTGGCCCGCTACTTTTTCTTCCCCTACAACTCCAAGCTCTACCGCGCCGCGCCCGAGGAGCTGAGTCTCGACTGGGTCGGCCGCTACGTGCCAAAGCCGAAGCTCGAAGAGGTTGTGGATGGGGCGTTCGGTCTGCATGAGAGCGCGGTCGGCTACAACGCCACCTTCCGCTACCCACGCAGCGGAGGGATCCGTCTCCTCCCCGATGCGGTGGCCGATCGTGTCGAGGATCTCCAGCTCGAGCGCGAGGTGGTGTGCATCCACCTCGGCGAGGGCTGGCTGGAGCTCGCCGACGGCGAGCGTCTCGAGTGGCGACGCCTGCTGTCCACGATCTCGCTGCCCGCCCTCATGGATTGTGTTGCGGACGAGCTGCCCGAGGAAGCAGCGGCCGCCCGCAGCGCATTGCGGTGGGTGCGGGTTCTCAACCTCGCGCTGGGAGTGGAGGGCGCGGCGCCGAGTGATAACCACTGGCTCTACTTCCCCGATCCCGAGCTGCCCTTTTATCGAGTAGGCTTCCCGTCGAACCACGGCGAGCTGGCGCCCGACGGCCACCACACGGTGTCGG
>CAYPBC010000115.1:0-3987 GCA_964408845.1 uncultured Thermoanaerobaculia bacterium | reverse complement strand
GGCTTCCCGTCGAACCACGGCGAGCTGGCGCCCGACGGCCACCACACGGTGTCGGTGGAGCTCAGTCTCGACCCCGACGGAGGAGACGTTGAAGAGCTGGCCGCCGCCGCGGAAAACGCGCTGATCGAGATTGATCTGCTCGACCCGGCTGCGGTGCGGGTGCGTCGGGTGACAATGCTCGACCCCGCCTATGTGGTCTTCGACCATCAACGACGCGAGGCGGTGGCTCTGTTGAGGGGATTTCTCCGCCGCCACGGCGTGATGCTCGCGGGACGCTGGGCGGAGTGGAAGTACTCGGCGATGGAGGATGCCATCCTCGACGGGATGACCGCCGCTCGTCGATTGGCGGCCCCGGAGTGACGAGCTGCGACTGGCCGCGGGCGCGCGACAATGTGCGGGCGGGACGCCCGCACCACAGAACGTCCATGAACATCAATGGGTCCTTGTGGTGCGGGCGTCCCGCCCGCACATGATGGGTGGTCGTCGGTGAGTGATCGCATCCGTGTCCTGCTGGCGATCACACGGCTCGAGCTTGGCGGTGCGCAGCGCGTTGTGCTGCACACCGCGAGGAACCTCGACCGGGAACGCTTTGCCGTCGCCCTCGCATGGGGCCCCGGGGATCTCCTGGATGACGAGGCGATGGCCGTTCCCGACCTCGAAGTTTTTCCGATCCCCTCTCTGGTGCGACAGGTTGCACCGGTTTCAGATCTCCGGGCCCTCGCGTCGCTGCGGGCCGCGATCCGCTCCTTCCGACCAATGGTGGTCCACACCCATTCCTCCAAGGCGGGTATCCTCGGCCGTCTGGCAGCACGCCTCGAGAATGTTCCCGCGGTCATCCACACCGTGCACGGGTTCGGGTTCACGCCCCTCCAACGGGCCCCCGTGCGGATGGCCTTCCGGGCTGCGGAGGGCATCCTCGCGCGCTTTACAGACCACTTCGTCACGGTCTCGGAAAGAGACCGACAACGGGGGATCGAGATGGGGCTCTTCCCGTCCGGGCGAGCGACGGTGATACGAGCCGGGATCGATCTTGAAAAATTTCGTGCAGTCGCCAACGGCGACGCCGCGCGTGACCGGCTCGGGGTACCTGCTGACTCGCCGCTGGTCGCTCAAGTCGGCAACTTCAAGCCGCAGAAAGCGCCGCTCGATTTTGTGCGGGTGGCCGCATTGGTGCGGGAGCGCGTCCCGGAAGCATGGTTCGTGATGGTCGGTGACGGGCCGCTGCGAGCGGCGGCCGAGGAGCTCGCTCGCTCGCTCGGTGTTGCCGATCGGATGATTTTCTGCGGCTGGTGGGACGACGTGCCGGGGTTGCTGGCGGCGACGACGGTGTCGGTGCTCACCTCGCGCCACGAAGGCCTGCCGTGCTCGGTCGTCGAGTCGTTGGCCGCGGGAGTGCCGGTGGTGGCGACCGCCGTCGACGGAACGGTGGAGGTGGTGCGCTCCGGCGCCAACGGGTTGCTCGCGCCGGCCGGAGACGTGCGCGCACTCGCCGAGGGCGTGTGCACGATCCTGGCCGATACCGAGACCCGTGAGCGTTTTGCGGCAGCAGCGAGCGTCGGTCTCGAGGCGTTTGATCACGACCTGATGGTGAGGCAGCAGGAGGAGCTCTACGATGACCTCGTTTGAAGAATCGCTGGTGATGGTCTTCGTCTTTGCGTTCGGAGCCATCGTCGGCAGCTTCCTCAATGTGGTGATCTATCGTCTACCGCGGGAGATCTCGATATGGTACCGGCCGCCGTCATCCTGCCCGAAATGCCAAACCCCAATTCGTTGGTACGATAACCTGCCGGTCGTCTCCTGGCTTGTGTTGCGCGCCCGCTGTCGCAGCTGCCGGTCGCCGATCTCGATTCGTTACCCCCTGGTCGAGCTCGCCTCCGGCGCGCTGACTCTGTTGGCATTCATGCGTTGGGGCCTCAGCGTCACCGGGGTCGAGGTCGTGATTTTCAGCTGGGTCTCCCTGGCCCTCGGTCTGATCGACCTTGACTTCCAGATTCTGCCCGACTGGTTGACCTACCCGTCGATTGTCTTCGGGCTCGGGTGCTCCTGGCTCGGGGGCTACACCTGGTGGCTCGACTCGCTGATCGGCGCGCTGGTGGGAGCCATGCTTCCGATCCTCGTCATCGTCATCTACCGACTGTGGCGGGGGGTCGAAGGTATGGGTTGGGGCGACGTCAAGTACCTCGCTGCCATCGGTTCGGTGCTCGGTCTCCGGGGCTGCATCGGCGTCCTGGTCGTGGGTGCGACCCTCGGTGCTGTGATCGGAATAGGGCTGATCGTCAGCGGCAAGGGCTCAGGCAAGACTGCGCTGCCGTTCGGCACCTTCCTCGCGTTGGCCGTGATCCTGTGGCTCTACGCGCCGGCGTCGTGGCTTGCCTGGAGCCCGTTGTAGGCATCGACCAGCGCGGCCTCGAGGTCACGGTCTTGATCGACGGGCACGCTGCGAAGATCGAGCACCACCTCGTCGTCTTCGATCCGGGAGACCACCGCCGGAGTCGCGACCCGCAGCCGATCCGCCAGCCGCTGACCTCCCGCGACCCCGAGGCCGTAGCTGGGGAGAGTTTCCTCGGGCGTGGTGCCACCACCGAGGGCGGCGCGGGTCGGGCGTCCGCGGACCGGCACTCCGGCGGCGCGCAGACGCCGTCCGAGACGTTGCGCGCGTCCCTTGAGGCTCTCGAGAGGGATTTCGAGCATGGCGTAGAGGGGGATCTCCTCGAGACGTCCGCTGTGGTGAGCTCGGAGGACCTCGTCCATCATCGCCAGCGCCGTCTTGTCCGGCCGCAATGCGCGGTAGAGGGGGTGGCGGCCAAGCGGATCCACCCACTCGGAGCGGCCCACGATCAAGCCTGCCTGGGGCCCCCCGAGGAGCTTGTCGCCCGAGAAGCAGACGACGTCGGCCCCGGCCTCGAGCAGCTGGCTGACGGTGTCCTCGGGTGGCAGACCCCAGCGGCTGAGGTCGTGCAACGCACCTGAACCCTGATCGACAAAGAGTGGAATACCGCGGGCGTGGGCGAGCCCCGCCAGCTCGGTCACCGACGGCTCGGTGGTGAAACCGACGATGCGGAAGTTTGACTTGTGGACGACAAGGATCGCCGCGGTCTTTTCGCTGATGGCGGCTGCATAGTCACTGAGGTGGGTGCGATTGGTGCAGCCGACCTCGACCAGGGTCGAGCCCGATGCAGCCATCACATCCGGCAGCCGGAAGGAGCCGCCGATCTCGATCAGCTGACCGCGGGACACCACCACCTCACGCCCGGACGCATGTGCGTTGAGCAGGAGAAGGAGCGCTGCGGCGTTGTTGTTGACCATGACCGCGCTAGCGGCAGAGCAGACGCGGGCGATCCTGTCGCCGATGGGAGCAAGTCGCTGTCCGCGCCGGCCTTGGGTGACGTCGTACTCCAGGGCAAGGTATGATTTGAGGGATGGTGGCAAGTGTTGGCAAAGCGGTGCGCGGCCGAGGTTGGTGTGCAAGAGCACGCCGGTAGCGTTGATGACCGGGGGATAGGCCGGGTCGGATTCGGCACGCAGCGCGTCGAGGATTTCTTCTTCGAGCGCCTCGGTCGCTTCTTCGATGGCAGATGTCTCGATCTCGCCGGCGCCGAGGCGGCAGCGGAGCCTGTCGACCGCCGCGCGGCACGCCGCCATGACAGGGGCATGGCCGTGGTCGGCGACGGCTGCCTGCAGGGAGGGGAGTTCGAGCAAACGGTGGATCGCGGGGATGCGTTGATAGTCGGGCATCATGCGGGATATTCTATCGCACCGGCTGATGATGCGCTCGAACACCGGGCCCTTGGGAGGAACGGATGGAGCTGACCGATCAGATCACCATTCTCGAAAGGGCGCTGCAGGAGCACATCAAGAAGTGGGGGATGTTCTTCGCCGGCACCGAGAAAACTCCACCAGAGGTCGAGCGCGATCGAATCCACCGCCGGATCCGCTTTCTTTCCGAGCAGACCGTCAACCGCCGCGCCGAGCAGTTCCGGATCGAGC
>CAYPBC010000114.1:0-6495 GCA_964408845.1 uncultured Thermoanaerobaculia bacterium | reverse complement strand
ATCACCCCGCAGACTCGAGGGCTGGTGCTGGTCAACCCCAACAACCCGACCGGCGCCTGCTACGGAGACGATCTTGTTCGAGGGCTCGTGGAGCTGGCGATCGAGAGGGATCTCTGGATCCTCTCCGACCAGACCTATCACGAGATCTACTATGGAGCCGAGCCACCGCTGAGCCCGGCTGCGATTCCAGGCGCCGGCGATCGCATCATCACCGCGGGTTCGTTCTCCAAGTCGATGGGTCTTGCCGGATGGCGTCTTGGATTCCTCGCCGGTCGCACCGATCTCCTCGACGAGGTCCTGAAGATCCAGGATTGCTCGGTGATCTGCGCCGCCCGCGCCGGCCAGGAGGGTCTGCTCGCCGCCCTCCCGGAGGCAGAGCAGCACATCACTCGGATGCGCGACACTCTCCGCGATCGCCGAGATCAACTGGTGACGTCGCTGCGCGCCGCGGGGTTCGAGACCTTCGTCGAGCCGGCGGGCTCGTTGTTCCTCCTCCTGCGTCTGCCGGGGGTTTCAGATGACATGGCCTTCTGCCGTCGCCTGCTCGAGGAACAGCAAGTGGTGACGGTGCCGGGGAGCGCCTTCGGCCCTGGCGGCGAGGGGTCGATCCGTCTCAGCTTCGGCGCCACGGCGGCGACGCGCCTGGACGAGGTGGTTCACCGCATCGCAGAGCTTTTTTGATTTCGAGGTTGTCTTTGACGGCTCCGCCAGCCGCGAAGCGGCGAAAGATACTTAGCCTGGGGCGTCAGCCCCAGGATTAAGGCATTGAAAAAGACGACAAGCCGCGGAGCGGCGACAGACCCAAAGGAGATCATGGCTGCGGCTCACGCCGCGGCCGCAATCTGTCGCCCTTTCAGGGCTCCGGGATAATGTGACGCCCTTCACCTGGGACTGACGCCCCGGGCCAAGAATCTATCGCGCCTTCCGGCTTCGCGCTGCACGCTACGCCGTGACAAGCCGGCGCTCGGTTGTCGGCTCTATCGTGAGGCCATTACCCCGCCGAGCCGCCGGCACCCCTCGTCGATGGCGACGTCGTCGGCAAAGGTGAAGCAGAGGCGGGCAAAGGCGTCGCCTGAGAGGGCATCTCCGACCTGCTCGCCGGTGTCCGGGTAAAACGCTCGGCCGGGAACGAAGGCGACCCCGGCCTCAACCGCGCGCTCGAAGAGCGACCGGCTGTCACCATTGGCGAGCTCGAGCCAGAAAAAGAAGCCTCCATGTGGCTCCTGCCACGAGGCGGCGCCGACGGGGAGGTGACTTTCCAACGCCGCCTGCATCACCCGGCTCTTGCGGGCATAGGTGGCGACAATGTGATGCAGGTGCTCCTCGAGCAGCCCACGGCGACAGTACTCGGCGACCAGGGCCTGGGTGACGGTCGAGGTGCAGAGATCCTCGCCCTGTCGCATCAGAACCATGGCGCGGATCAACTCCGGCGCGGCGACGGTCCACGCCACCCGAACCCCCGGGGCCAGCACCTTGGAGAATGACGAGGCGTAGATCACCACCGGCGAGTCGCCGGCGAGGGATTTGAGTGACGGTACCGGCTCGCCCGAGAAGCGCAACCGTCCGTAGGGGTCGTCCTCGAAGACTGGAATCCCGAGCTCGGAGGCGAGCTCGATCAGCCGATGCCGGCGTTCGAGACTCATGCACGCGCCCGAGGGGTTGGAGAAGTCTGGAACGGTGTAGATGAGCTTGGGGCGGCGGCCGGTGGCCTCCTCGGCGGCGCCGATCACGCCGGGGAGGAGATCGACCTTCATGCCCGTACCGTCGGTCGGGATGGTGGCAAAGCGGGCGCCGGCGTTTCGCAGGCAATGCAGGGTGCCCGGGTAGGTGGGCGCCTCGACGACGACCACGTCGCCCGGGTCGAGGAGAGCGCGGGCGATGAGATCCACCGCCTGCTGCGATCCCGAGGTCACGAGCAACTCCTCCGGCTGCGGGCGATACCCGAGGCGCCCGATCATCATCTCGACGATCGCCTCGCGCAACGGGGGATAGCCCTCCGATGCGCCGTATTGCAGCACCGTCCGACCGTCGCGTTCGAGCACGTCGGCGCAGGACGCGAAGGCCTCGATGGGGAAAGTATCGGGGTCGGGCAGTCCTCCGGCGAAAGAGATCATCCCAGGCTGCTGGATCATCCGGAAGAGCTCACGGATCGGCGATGGCTGCATCTTCTCGGCGAGCGAGGAAAAGCGAAAGAGAGAGTCCAATAGGGCCTCCGTACCGGCGGATTGTACTCTTCTTCCCGCGCCCGCGTCCGACCACGTTTTCAACAGTCTATCGGACGCGGGCACGGACGCGGACTCGGACGCGGGATGTACAGTGGAACGATGGCGACCTGGGTCATCGGTGATATCCACGGCTGCTGGGAAACGCTGCAGCGTCTGCTCGGGCGCACCGAGTGGAAGGCTGAAAGGGACGAGCTGTGGCTGGTGGGTGATCTCGTCAACCGCGGTCCCTCGTCGCTCGAGGTCCTCCGTTGGGCCCGCGAACACAGCGAGCGCCTAGTCGCGGTGCTGGGCAACCACGATCTCCACCTGCTGGCGCGCGCAGCCGGTGTCGCCGCAGCCAAGAAAGAAGACACTCTCGATGAAGTCCTGGCTGCGCCGGACCGCGACGGGCTTCTCGGATGGTTGCGGGCGCGTCCCCTGGTCCACCGATTCGGGCCATTCGTCATGGTCCACGGCGGGCTGATGCCGGAGTGGAACATCGAGCTGACCTGCGGTCTGGCCGGCGAGGTGGGGGCGCAAATCGCGGGTGTGGGCGGTGACACGATGATCCGGAGTTTTTACGCCAATCGCAAGGTCGCATGGAGTGCCGATATGCGCGACGACGAGCAGCTGGCCGCTGCTGCTGCGGTTTTTACGAGATTGCGAATGGTGGATTCCGATGGTCATGCTCGGCTCGATTGGACCGGCCCGCCGGGCGCCGCGCCGGACGGCTGGATGCCCTGGTACGCCAGATCGGCGGTTCGCAGCCAGGGCTACGCGCTGCTCTTCGGCCACTGGGCCCAGCTCGGCTTCTACCGCGCCCACGATGTCGTCTGTCTCGACTCGGGTTGTGTGTATGGTGGACGGCTGACGGCGCTTTGCCTCGACGACGGCCGGATCGTTCAGGAGGAGGCGGTGGACGTCACCGTCGGACCGGAGCCGGAATGAAGACTCTGCTCGTGATGCGACATGCCAAGTCCGACTGGGGCGCCGCCTTCGGCGACGATCACGAACGCCCGCTCGCCCGGCGTGGTGTCAAGGCCGCCCGCCGCATGGGGCGGTTCATTGCGGAGGCCGGGGTTGCACCGGAGCTCGTCATCAGTTCGACCGCGGTCCGGGCCCTGACTACCGCCAAGCTGGCGGCGGAGGCAGGTGATTGGGGCTGCCCGATCGTCATCACCGAAGATTTCTATGCCAGCGATGCGGCGAGTGTCCTCGAGAGGGTGGGCGAGACCGAGGCCGGCGTCGAGCGCCTGTTGATCGCCGGCCACGAACCCACCTCGTCGGCCCTGGTGAGGTGGCTCATCGGCGGCGGCCGGGTGCGGATGCCGACGGCCGCGGTGGCGTGCCTCGATCTGCCACACGGCGACTGGATCGATCTCGCTCCCGCAACCTGCGAGCTGCGGTGGCTGGTGACGCCGAGGATGCTCAAAGGGGAGGAATTCTGAATTCGGAATTCGGAATTAGGAATTCCGCCCGCCGTCCAACGCCGTTACAGGGTTCAGGGACCACCCGGAGAAATGATAGAGGCCGTGGACCCTGAACCCTGAACCTTGAACCTTGAACCTTGCACCCATTCGGAGGCGGGTAGAATGGCGCGCAGCATGATGACGAACTCGAAGGGCAAAAAGAAGGCGCGGAAAGAGGAGGCGGCGAGCTTTCCGCTCCGTGTGGCCTGCGTCGATATGGGATCCAACGCGATCCGCTTTCTTGCCGCCGAGTTCAGCAACGAAACCGAGTATGTTCCGCAGGCGTCCGAACGGCGGCCGGTGCGACTCGGCCACAGTGTCTTCCTATCGGGAGTCCTCGACGCCGGGGCGATGGATGCCGCGGTCGAGGCTCTCACCGACTTCAAGCGGCAGATGGATGAGCTCGACGTCCAGCACTACCGGGCGGTGGCCACCAGCGCCGTGCGGGAGGCGAAGAACGGCGACGAGTTCGTCAAGAGGATCGAGAACGAGGCCGGGCTGAAGCTCGAGGTCATCAGCGGATCGGAGGAGGCCCGTCTTGTCCACACGGCGGTCGCCACCCGGATCCCGCTCGGCAGCCGAAAGTGGTTGCTGGTCGATCTCGGCGGCGGTAGCGTCGAGGTATCGCTGGTTGATCAGACCGGATCGTACTGGAGCGAGTCCCACACCATGGGCTCGGTTCGTTTGCTTGAGGAGCTGACCGGGGCGGGCGCCGATCCGGGCCGTTTCCGTCGCCTCCTCGCCGAGTACATCGCGGTGCTCAAGATGCCGGTCCTGGCTGACGGCCAACCGCTCGCCGGCTATATCGCGACCGGCGGCAACATCGAGGCGCTGGCGAAGCTCGCTGGGTTTCCCGACGAGGTCGGTGTCACCCGCCTGCCGGTGGACACGCTGAGGTCGGTGATCGAAGAGCTCGCGCGCCTCTCGTACCGTCAGCGGGTGGACGACCTCGGGCTACGGGATGATCGCGCCGATGTCATCCTACCTGCAGCCATGGTCTACGAGAGATTGGCGGAGCTGTGTGGCGCGAGCGAGATCCTGGTGCCCCATGTGGGCGTCAAGGAGGGTGTCCTGTACGACCTTGTTGATGAGCTCGTGAGCCGGCAGGATCACGAAGACCGACGGGAAAGAGAAGTGCTGGCGAGCGCGGTCACGGTCGGCCGCAAGTACCACTTCGACGAGGCTCACGCCCGCCACGTAGAGATCCTCGCGACGTCGCTCTTTGACCAACTGGGTTCGCTGCACGGGCTAACAGACGAAGATCGAAGAATCCTGCAGGCGGCGGCCATGCTGCACGACGTCGGCCAGTTCGTGAGCTACAAGGGGCACCACAAGCACTCGCTCTACCTCATCGCCCACTCGGAGCTTCCGACATTCAGTCAAAAGGAAATGCAGATGGTTGCCAACGTCGCCCGTTACCACCGCAAGGCGCACCCGGCGGAGCATCACGACGACTTCATGACGATGTCTCAGGACGAACGAGAACGGGTGGCGCGATTGGCTGCGATCCTGCGCGTCGCGGATTCCCTCGATCGAGAGCATGCGCAGCGGGTGACCGGAGTGACGGCCAAAATGACTGACGACGAGGTCGTACTGTGGTTGGATGGAACCGCGGGAGTACTCCTCGAGGGCTGGACCTTGAGGCAGAAGGCCAACCTCTTCAGCAAGCTCTTTGACCGCAAGATCAGCCTACGGTTCGTCGGCGAGGAACAGAATTGAGATGACGGCCGTGACACGGTGCAGTTGGTGCGGGGACGATCCTCTCTATGTCGCCTACCACGACGAGGAGTGGGGGGCACCGGTCTTCGACGACCGCACGCTCTTCGAGTTTCTAACCCTCGAGGGCGCCCAGGCCGGGCTGAGCTGGTCGACCATCCTCAAGAAACGCGAGGGCTACCGGGCGGCGTTCGACGGCTTCGACCCCGCGATTGTGGCCCGCTACGACGAGCGCAAGACCGCAGCGCTGCTCGCCGACGCAGGTATCGTGCGCAACCGATTGAAGGTCGCGTCCGCGGTGAGCAATGCTCAGGCGTTTCTCTCCGTGCGGGAGGAATACGACAGTTTTTCGAACTACATCTGGGCCTTTGTCGACGGGGCGCCCATCCAGAATCAGTGGCGCACCCTCGCGGAGATCCCGGCCAAGACTCCGCTCGCCGAGACGATCTCGAAGGACCTCAAGAAACGCGGTTTTCGCTTTGTCGGTCCGACCATCGTCTACGCCCACATGCAGGCGACCGGGATGGTGAACGACCACCTTGTCAGTTGTTACAGGTATCCGGAGATCATGGCTCTTGCCGACCCGCGTTAAAACGTTAGAACGTTACACGTTTGAACGTTGGCTGCCCGGTTGATGGGGGAGTGGGTGGGAGGAAACGTTCAACGTTCAACGTTCTCACGTTCTAACGATTCGGCGGGAGGTGACCGAGCGCGACCATCTTGTTGACGTACGCCCGCTCGCGGCGCTTGGCGAGCGTCCGCCACTCCTCGCGAAGACGTTCGAGTTCGGCCTCGAGACCGGCGCGATCCTCCGGGTCGGCATCCTTCAAATCCCGCCGCAGAGCCACCGATCGCTCGCGCAACCCACGCATCGCGGCGAGCAG
The DNA here is from genome assembly GCA_964408845.1 of uncultured Thermoanaerobaculia bacterium. Lineage (GTDB taxonomy): Bacteria > Acidobacteriota > Thermoanaerobaculia > Thermoanaerobaculales > Sulfomarinibacteraceae > Sulfomarinibacter. Next base: position 222 of record CAYPBC010000114.1, on the reverse strand, counting down.
GGCGGCTTCCTCATTCGACACGTAGTTCGTGGGCGAGCAGGCTGGAATCTCCTCGTCCAGGGGGCCCTCGATTACGGGTAGATGCCGATCCTCGCCGTCCATGGTTGGATTGTACTCCCGACTCATCCTCCATCGTGCCGCATATGCGCCGCAGCCTCCAGCGGACCGCAGAAAGCCGCGAAGCGGCGACATATCCTTAGCCTGGGGCGTGAGCCCCAGGAA
>CAYPBC010000113.1:0-6501 GCA_964408845.1 uncultured Thermoanaerobaculia bacterium | reverse complement strand
GCCTCGGCAAAGCGGCCCTGCATCATGGTGATGTAGCCGAGCTGGTTATACGCGATGACCCAGTTGGGGCTGATCTCGACCAGCCGTTGGTAGAGACGCTCGGCCTCCTCGAGCTCACCGAGATGCCACGTCCGCACGGCTTTTTGATTCAGGATGTAGGGGTCGTTTGGGTACTTGGCCACATACTCGTCGAGGATCACGATCGCATCTTCCGATCGCTCTTCATGGTAAGCACGTGAACGCTCGATGTAAAACCGCTCGCGCGGGTTGAGATTCGAGGTGTCGGTCGCGAAGACCTCCTGAAGCATCTTCTCCGCCCGTTCCTCATCTTTGTCGTCCCAGCGCACCCGGTCCGAGTACATGAGCTTGGCCATTACGAAGTCCGGGTCGAGCTCGTACGCACGTTTGATGTGCCGATTGGCCTCGTCATAGTAGAGCTTCATCTGCGCGTCCATCGCAGCCTGGAGCTCGGCCAGGGCCTCGGGCGAGTCGGTCGTCCACTCCTGCCCGCTGGGCAGAGCAACAAGGGTCACACCGGCCCCGACCACGACTGCTGCTGCCAACGTTAACCACATCCAACGCTTCATTTCGCCTCCCAGCAGATCATTCGACGCACATCTCACAAAAGGCGCGGATGCGCGCCTCTCGAATCATTGTACGGAGATACCCAGAAAAGGTTTCGCCCCTTTCGCTTTCGGTTGTCTCGCACTTCTCCGTCCAGCTCCACCGTTCAAGACCTGAACGTTCCCAACTTTCGAACGTTCAACGTTCTAACGTTCAAACGTCGTCCCGTAGCGCCCGCGCCCTGCCCAGGAGGAGTTGCGCCTTGCGAGCGGTAGGCCAGGTGAGCGCCATCATCAGCGCGCCGAGGACCAGCAGCCAGACCCCGATCCCCGGCCCCAGACCCCACAACGACACGATCAGCCCGCACACAACTATCATCTCGAGCCGCACCAGGACGGCGAGGTAGACCAGCCAGTGGTCACGCAGTAGCCGGCTCTCGTCTCCGTGGACGGCGAAGGCCCGCCTGATCTTCTCGAGCCGGTTCCCGGCATCCCGGTTGGCCGCAAAGCCGATCCACAGGCTCGCCGCGGCCGCCACCAGGGTCACAGTCAGCGGCGACGCCACCGACGACCCGCGGTACGAAGCGAGGAAGGCAACCACGATCGCCGCCGGCACCGTAGCGAGAAAAATCCCCGTGGTCACCCGCATCCGCCGGAGATGACGGTTGAGTCTCACCCAATCCGGATGTTGCTCAGTCATCCCTCCCCTCCCTCTCCGTCTCCGTCTCCGACAATGGTATCTAGCACTTCCCGTCCGTCCGCGATGTCGCCACCTTCTTCGGCTCCTCGGTCACGACCCCGCCCTTTGCCCTCCTCGATCCGACTCCACACCCCCCACACCAACCCCACCCAGACCGCCAGCAGGTAGCGGTTGAGTGGCGTCTGCAGCCCGAAACCGACGGTCTCGTGAAGCGCGGTTGCGACCAGCGCGACCGCGGCGCCGGCCAACGGATACCGGAGCTCGAAGCGGAGCCGGCGCACGCGGTCGGGCTGCAGAGACACCGCCACTGCAACCACCGCCAGAATAAGTACCACGACTCCAACCATGCCCGAGGTCGAGGCCCACTCAAGCCAGTCGTTATGTGCCTGCTCGAGAACCGCGGCGCCGGTGGCCGGTTTGTCGAGGCCGATCACATGGCGATAGCTCCCGAGACCGGACCCGAAGAGGGGTGACCTCGCGAATGAGCGCAGGGTGCCCGCCCACAAGTCCCAGCGGTCGTTCCCCTCGACGCCCTCCACCACAAGCAGGGCGGCAAACCCATCCGTCAGCTCCTGCATCCGCGTCCATGCGAGGATCATGGACCCGGCACACAGCGCCGCGATCCCGGCCGCCCACGCCCACCTCCGCGTCGCAACCGGTCGCAACCACAGAGGCAGGGTGAGAACAAGAGCGGCGATGAGAAACAGCACCCCCCCACGTGAAGTAGATCGCAGGACCGCGGCCACTGCAACCACGGCCACCACCGCCGACGCCAGCGCGACAACCGCGGCCCGTTGCCGCGCCGCTCCCGTTCTGTGGAGATTTCGCACCCCAGCGGCAAGCAGCACCAGAGCCGCCGGAAGGCTGAGCTCGATCGCCGCGGCGAAGTGATTCGAGTTGACAAAGGGGCCGTAGGCGCCACCACCCCCGGTGTTGGCGCGAATCAGGAGCACGTGCTCCGGCGCGCCGCTCTCGCCGGCAAGACCGAGCACCGCCAGCACCCCGCAGGTCACGGCCAGAATACCGAGCAGGATCGGCAAACCGCTGCGGGTCGTCGCCATCCTCGCGGCGGCGAACGTGACGCCGGCCATGATCACCACCGAGGAAATGACCTGAATCGTAGACCAGGGCGCGAGAGACAGCGAGCCCCAACCCGGCGCGAGAACCTCGGCAAAACCCGGTTGGAGCACCCGCCGCAGAGCCTCGGGCAACGGCGCGAGCTGGCACACGGCGAGGCCGACGAACCCCCATGCGGCCAGGCGCGCCGTTTTCGGCGTCAAGGGGATGGTCCGCAGATCGACGACCAGAACAAGCACGAGCACGGCGCTGACCAATTTGGTGACCGAATCCACGCCCGCAAAGGCGATGGCGTTCCCCACCAGGAGCGTCGCGAGAACCACCCGGTGAAGAGCAAACATTCCGTTAGTCCGGGCTGGTGAAGCGATATCCCACGCCGCGCACCGAGAAGATGTACTGCGGGTTCTTGGGATCTTTTTCGAAATAACGGCGCAGACGGACGATGAAATTGTCGATGGTTCGCGACGAGGTCGTGAATCGGTAGCCCCACACGCGCTCCAGGATCTCCTCCCGGGACACGACCTGGTTGCGGCGTTCCACCAGCAGCTTGATGAGCATGCATTCCTTCTCGGTCAGATGAACGGTTCGGTCACCGGTTGTTGCCTTGTAGGTGAGGAAGTTCACCTCGTTGTCACCAAAGCGAAAGACCTCCTGCTCCTCAGGCGCGCTGCGGTACCACTCCTGGCGACGGAAGATGCCATGGATGCGAAGGATCAGCTCCTCGAGGAGAAAGGGCTTGGCCACGTAGTCGTCGGCACCGACCTTGAGGCCGAGCAACCGGTCGGCGTCGGCAGACTTGGCGGTCAGAAACAGGATCGGCACCCTGCTGCCGGTGGCGCGGAGCCGCTTGCACACCTCGAGTCCGTCCAGCTTCGGCATCATGATGTCGAGGATCACCAGATCGAACTGGATGGTGCGGGCGAGCTGAAGACCCTCTTCGCCATCGTACGCGATGGTCGTGGAGAAACCCTCGAACTGCAGATTGTGGGCGAGGGCATCCGCAAGATGCTCCTCGTCATCGACGATCAGAATGTGTTTCTTCATTCCTTCTTCACTCCTCGCGGCCGGGAATGCTCACCCGGAAGATCGATCCTCCCGGCCCCGTGGCCGCCACCTCCACCTCTCCCCGGTGGGCGACGACGATCTGTTGTACCAGATACAGGCCGAGACCGGTGCCTCCGGTGGTCCGCGTCATCTCGTCCCCGCTGCGGAAAAAGATCCCGAAGATGAGCTCCAGGTCCTCCTCGGGGACTCCCCCGCCGTTGTCACTCACCTCGAGCACGGCGTCGTCGCCGTCGATGCTCAGATCGATCCGCACGACCGGCGGATCACCACCGTACTTCACCGCGTTCTCGAGCAGATTCGAGATCATGATCGCCATCGCCTCATGGTCGGCGTCGCCCCAAATGTCCTCCGCAATCTGTGCCTCGAAGCGCACGCCGGCGGCGACAGCCCGGCGCCGAAAGACCTCGACCGACTCCTTGACGAGCGCGCTGAGGTCGGTATCGCGAAGATCGATCTCCGACCAACCGTCCCCGAATCTCGTCGCCTCGAGTACCTTCTGCACCAGGTCCTCTAGTCGCTCGGTGTCCTCGAGCGCGTTGGCGAGGAAACGTTTCGCGGTCTCTCCAGTGGCGCGCCCCCCGGTGACCGTTTCGAGGGCCAGGCGCATGGCTGCGAGCGGCGATTTGAGCTCGTGGGTGATCGCGGACAGGAAGTTGCGGTGCTGACGTTCGAGCTCGACCTCCCGCCGCACGCTCCTCCACAGCAGCCCAACGAGCACCAGGAGGAGGACGGCGAAGAAAGCCCCCTCGGAGACCATCATCACGATCCGGCGACGATACTGCCCGAGGAGCGCATCCCAAACCTCAGCCCGCGGCCGAATCGTCAGGCTTTCGCACGGCGCGGCGAGGGTGAGACCGGCGGACCCCTCGCTCCCTGTGGCGACGACCTCGAGCGAGCCGCCGACCTCGAGGAATCTCTGCCGCCACTTGGAGCTCACCACCCCGCTGACGCATCGATCGCCGACCACGACCCCGAGCTCGATCACCCCGGACCGGTTGAGACACGCCGACGGGCAACCGGCCGAGGCCTCCGAGGTCCGCCAACCGGCAAAGGACTTTGGAACCGCGTCGCGGCCCGGCTCATCACCCATAAGGAGGGCAGCCTCGAGGATGGTGCGCGCCGTCGCCAGCTCGGTCTCCAAGCGAACCGCTTCGACCCGAGCGGCCACGAGGAGACGCTCCCGTTCGAGATCCAGGTTTTCCCGACTGAGGCGGAGGACGAAAACGACCCACCAGGTCAGCTGTGCGTTGACCACCACCACCACGAGTACCGCAACGATCAGATGGCGCGCGGTGATGGGGCCTTGGCGACGCATGAACGGCAGTATAGCGACATCTCGTTAGAACGTTAGAACGTTGAATGTTAGAACGTTCCGCACACCCGGAGGAGTTTCGGATTTGCCACCCGCCGTCCGGCGCTCGCGCCTACCCGCTCCCCCTCCTACCCGTGTTTTTCTCTGCTCTTTGGCGCGAATGGGCGGGGCCCAACGTTCTAACGTTCAAACGTTTAACGTCATAACGTCGTCAGCACTTTCTCGATCCGCTCCGCCGCCCAGTCGATCTCGTCGCGACCAATGGTCAGCGGCGGCGCGACGCGAATGACGGTGGAATGGGTCTCCTTGCACAGAAGCCCTTCCTCCTGGAGCGCCTCGCAAAACCGCCTCGCACCGCCCGCCTTGTCGTTGAGCTCGATCGCGATCCACAGCCCTCGCCCACGAATTTCCTTGACGTGCCCCGACTCGACGGCCTGCAGACTCTCGAGGAAATACGCTCCATTCTCCGCCGATTTTGCGATCATGTCCTCCTCGACCAGGACCTTCATCGCCTCCCTGGCGACGGCCGCCCCGAGTGGGTTGCCGCCATAGGTCGAGCCGTGCTCGCCGGGGTGGAAGACGCCCATCACCTCATCGTCGGCAAGAATCGCCGACACCGGATACATCCCTCCCGAGAGCGCCTTGCCGATGATCACGATGTCGGGGCGGATGCCCTCGTGCTCGTAGGCGAAGAGCTTGCCGGTGCGGCCGAGCCCCGACTGGATTTCGTCCACCACCAACAGCGCGTTGTGCTCGTCGGTGATCTCGCGCAGACGGCGCAGGAAGCCGTCGGGCGGAATCACGATCCCGGCCTCACCCTGGATCGGCTCCACCAGCACCGCCGCCACTCTGTCGTTCATGGCCGCCGCTACCGCGTCGGCGTCGCCGTAAGGAAGGAGGCGAAAACCGGGGGTGAAGGGGCCAAAGCCGAAGCGGTACTCCTCGTCCGACGAGAAACCGACGATGGTAGTTGTGCGGCCGTGGAAGTTACCGTCGAAGACCAGGATCTCGGCATCGTCGGCGGGGATCCCCTTGACCGTGTATCCCCACTTACGAGCCGCCTTGATCGCGGTCTCGACCGCCTCGGCGCCGGTGTTCATCGGCAGCACGCGGTGAAACCCGGTGAGCTTGGCGAGCTCCTCGCAGAACAGACCGAGCTGGTCGTTGCGAAATGCGCGCGAGGTCAGGGTCACCTTGTGCGCCTGCTCCTGCATCACCTTGACCAGTCGCGGGTGACAGTGTCCCTGGTTGACCGCCGAGTACGCGGCCAGGAAATCCATGTATCGCTTGCCCTCGACGTCCCATACCCAGGCGCCCTCGGCACGTGCGATGACCACGTCCAGCGGGTGGTAGTTATGGGCCCCGTACCGCTCCTCGAGCTCGATGAACCGGGCCGACCCGGTCAGCTCAGCCGTCTGCTTCATCGCGAGATCCTCCGTTTCAGCTCGTTGTTGGGAATCCTTGGCAGAGACCAGGTCGATCTGCCTCCCGCAGCACGCACGGTACACGGATGATGAAGACCACGCAACATTCCGCGCGAGTCTGAATACAGCGGCGTGGCACCTCGGTCACGACGTGGGTTCGAGTTTTGGGTTCTGAGTTACTCGCGTCCGCGCCTATTCAAGACCGGGGGGAGGGCGGAACTCAAAACTCAAATCAAAGAACTCAGTACTACTGCTGGTGTGCGTTCCAGTGCAGGAAGGCCTCGATGAAGTCGTCGATGTCGCCGTCGAGGACTCGGTCGGCGTTGCCGACTTCATGGTCGGTACGCAGATCCTTGACCA
>CAYPBC010000112.1:2205-6525 GCA_964408845.1 uncultured Thermoanaerobaculia bacterium | reverse complement strand
GATGAGGAAGAGAATGGGGAATTAGGATCCATCGCAAATTAGGAATTAGGAATTAGGAATTATGAATGTCGCCCACTCCTACGGACGATTATTGAGTCTGCCTTGCTACGTTCCGGCGAGGCGCTTCCGGCTTCAATGGGGCCCGATCCCCATCGCGCCTCCCGAGAGGATGCCAGGCACGCCGACATGATGTTGAGGGCAACATCATGTCGGGATGCCAGGCACCTCCAGTGAGCGCGCCCTTGCCTCGCAGCCCGCAACGGGCGTGGGCGGCATTCCAAATTCCCGGTCCGCTCAATCGCGGGCAACCCACTCCAATCAACCCGACCGCCACCCCGCGCCGACATTCCTAATTCCTAATTCCTAACTATTTTGTGTGTCAGACCATCTCCTCCGGCTTGACGAGCTCGTCGAATCTTTCGGCGGTGAGCAGGCCGAGTTGAACCGCGGCTTCCTTGAGACTGAGGCCCTCTTGGTGGGCCTTCTTGGCGATCTTGGCGGCGTTGTCGTAGCCGATTTCCGGGTTGAGCGCAGTCACCAACATCAGGCTGCGGTCGAGGAGTTCGGCGATGCGGTTGCGATTGGGTACGATGCCCGCCACGCAGTTGTCGGCAAAGCTCCGGCAGACGTCCCCGAGGAGACGAATCGACTGCAGGAGGTTGTAGGCGATCATCGGTTTGAAGACATTGAGCTCAAGCTGGCCGTTGGAACCGCCGACGGTGATGGCGACGTCGTTGCCAATGACCTGAGCTGCGACCATGGTCAACGCTTCGACCTGGGTTGGGTTGACCTTGCCGGGCATGATCGACGAACCGGGCTCGTTTGCCGGCAGGGTGATCTCTCCGAGGCCGGCGCGCGGCCCGGAACCGAGGAGGCGAATGTCATTGCCGATCTTCATCAGCGACACGGCGCTGGTCTTGAGGGTGCCGCTGGTCTGCACCACGGCGTCGTGGGCGCCCAACGCCTCGAAGAAGTTCGGCGCGGTCACGAAGGGAAGACCGGTGATCTCCGCGATGGCTGCGGCAGCGCGATCTGCAAACTCCGGGTGAGTGTTGAGGCCGGTGCCGACGGCGGTGCCACCGAGGGCGAGCTCGTACAGATCCGGCAGCGTCAACTCGATGCGTTCGATGTCCTTGCCGACCTGGTGCGCGTACGCCGAGAACTCCTGACCGAGGGTCAGCGGCACTGCATCCATCAGATGGGTGCGGCCGATCTTGACGATGTCCGCAAACTCGTCGGTTTTGGCAGCCAGGACGTCCCGAAGGTGGCGCATCGAAGGCAGGAGCTCGTGGACGATGCCTTCGACGGCCGCAATATGCATCGCGGTTGGGAACGTGTCGTTGGAGGACTGCCCCCGGTTCACGTGGTCGTTCGGGTGGACGGGATCTTTGGAGCCGATCTCGCCGCCCGCGAGCTCAATTCCGCGGTTCGCAATCACCTCGTTGGCGTTCATGTTGGTTTGGGTGCCACTTCCAGTCTGCCACACGACGAGAGGGAAGTGCTCGTCGAGGCGCCCGTCGATGACCTCCTGTGAGGCTCGCCCGATGAGCTCTCCGGTGGCTTCGGGGAGTAGGCCCAAGTTCGAATTGGTTCGCGCTGCAGCGAGCTTGAGGATACCGAGCGCGCGAATGATTTCTCTCGGCATGCGCTCGTCACCGATTCGAAAATTGGCCAACGAACGGGCGGTCTGGCTGCCCCAATAGCGATCAGCGGGAACCTTGATCTGACCCATCGTGTCGTGCTCAACTCGCATATTCACGCTCTCTCCTTTTGAGAAAATCTGTCTCAGGATAACTCCTCGTCGGGCTATCTCGTTATATTTGGAGCGAGGATTGGAACAATTAGGGTTCAAGATGTAAAGTATGGCCATGGGATTAATGGGAGAGATGCTTGTTGAGCGCGGGGATATTTCGGTAGAGCAGCTGCACACCGGGCTTGCTGCATGCCGCCGCGGGCACTGGCGTCTGGGATCCTGCCTGGTCCACTACGGATTCATCGAAGAGAAATCGATGCTCGAGGTGCTCGCCGTTCAACACGGTGTCCCCTTTGTATCGGAACCCATGCTCTTCAAGTATATGGAATCGCTGGACGCCGGAGTTCTGCCCCGTTCCATGCTGCGGCAGCTCCGAGTCGTACCGTTCCGAAAAATGAAAGACAGGATCCAGGTGGCGATGAGCAATCCCGGTGACGCCAGTGTCATCGACCATATCGCCAACTTCACTCAGCTTCACGTTGAGCCGTTTGTCGCCTCAGACAGGACCATCGAGATGGCGATTGACCGGGCGCAAAGCTATGCACCGCCTGAGTCCGCCGACGAAGATCTGCTGACCGATATCGTATCCGATGAGGGTGCGACCGGCAGCTGGGAAGATCTGTGGACGCCGCGGCTGGACCCGGATGTCCTGTTTCGGGTTCGTAGTCGTCCCAAGGCTGCCGGTGTCGTCATCGTGGCGACCTATCCGAGCCTGGCGACGGCGGGTTCCGTCGAGGGCAACGCGGTGGAAGCGCGGACCGACTCCAGGGAGCTGACCCGGTTGCTGGGAAACGCGCTGACCGTTGGCGAAATTGGTGAGATCCTCATGCATTACGGGGCTCAGCGGCTTGACCGCGTCTGTCTCTTTGCCGTCCACCGCGGCAAGATCTCGGGATGGATGAGCTGCGGATTGCCGTTGGATTCCGGGGATATCCAGTCGTTCTCCGTTTTTTCCGACATGCCTTCGATTTTTTGGGAGCTCGAGGGCAGGGACTGTTACCTGGGCGTCATGCCGGGTGGTCCGGTCAACGATGAGATCCTGCGGTTGCTCGGCCGGCCTGCACCGACCGAGGTCGTGGTGGTGCCGGTTATGATAGCTGGACGCCCGAAAGTATATCTCCTGGGTGACATCCCAACCAGAGAGATCCCGGAGGCGAGCCGGGGCGAGCTCATGTCCGCCGTGCGCGGCGCCGGAGAGGCCCTGGGAACAGTGCTGCACGGACGTGTCTGACCCAACAGTACGTCGAGCAGCACCCCGAAGCGAGAGAACCCAGCTGGGCGTGGTGCATGGCCGGCCGCAGCAGGCGATTTGTGAGAAACGCGGGTTAGGTGTGGATCACGATAAGATATGGGTATGAGGCGGCTCGGAGAAATTCTGCTCGACCGAGGTGCGATTGCTGTTGCGGAGCTGCACACCGGGCTCGAGGCGTGCCACCACAGCGGTGGGCGGCTCGGAACCCAGCTCCTCAGGTTCGGGTTCGTGGACGAGCACGCGCTGCTCGAGGCGCTCTCCGAACAGCTGGAAGTGCCGCCGATCTCGGCGGCCATCCTTCGGAGGGCGCCGGATGAGCTGCGGCGTTTGGTGCCGCTCCACGTAGCCCGCCGGCTCCAGGTCGTGGTCTTCGAACGCAAGAACGGAAATCTCGGTGTGGCGATGACGACCCCGAGAAGTCCGGCGGCCCTGGAAGAGGTCATCAGTTACGTCGGCCTGGACATCGTGCCCCACGTCGCGACCGAGATCGCCATCCTGACAGCGTTGGCAAAATTTCGGGAAGAGTCGGAGATACGGGCTGCTGAGTCGAACGGACACGGTTTCATCAATGAAGCGGACGAATGGCAGTTCATGTGGACGCCTCCCGCGCTCCAATCGACCGATCTTCTGCGTCCGCGAAGGCGACCGGAATCGGCCGATTTCCCGATGGCTGCCACCTTTCCGGAGCTCGCTCCGGTCCCCGCCGGCGGGCGCGGTGCGACTCCCGAGTATCTTGACGATGAGACATTCGGTACCTTTCTGCGTGACGCGAAGCATCGTGACGAGGTCGGTGATTTCCTGCTGCGGAGGGCCGCCGCCATCCTCAGCCGCTGCTGTCTCTTTGCGGTGCATTCGGGGCGGGTAGTGGGGTGGTTGGCACGGGGCGCGGGCGTGGTGGTGGACGACGTCCAGTCCTTCATGGCCCCACTCGACGTGCCGTCCGTTCTGTCCAATCTCGACGTGTCGGGGAGCTTCTATGGCCGAGTTCCGCCGGGCCCGATCAACGATCAGATGATACGGACGCTTGGCGATCCGGCACCACCCGAGGTTGTCATTTTCCCAATACTGGTGAAAAACCGGATCGTCGCCTTCCTGCTTGGTGACAGCCTCGGATCCGAGGTGTCGCCTGATGAGCGCGAGCAGCTCATGTTGGCGACCCAGAAGGCGGGAATCGCGTTAGAAATCCTGATCATGAGGAAGAAAATCTTGGTCTGACGGCCGCCCACCCTCTCGGGGGTGAATTCTCAATTTTGAATTTTCAATTCTCAATTGCCATCACCCTTCCTCGCGGGCTGCTGGGCGGGCATTTAGAATT
>CAYPBC010000112.1:0-2105 GCA_964408845.1 uncultured Thermoanaerobaculia bacterium | reverse complement strand
AGAATTGAGAATTACGCTCAGGGGGCGGACGGGCGAGTATAATCCTCCGAGTTGGAGGTGCGCATGGGTAACGCCGGAAGCTACACCGAAACCTTCCTCGAGCTGATCCGGAGGGCCTCGACCGAGCTGCCCGCCGAGGTTGTTGCCGCGATCGAGGAGGGGCGCGATGCTGAAGAGAATCAGGGTCTTGCGTCGATCGCACTCGGCACGATCCTCAATAACATCGAGCTCGCGCGCGAAAACTCGGCGCCAATTTGCCAGGACACCGGCACCCCCGTGGTCTGGATCCATCATCCGGTGGGGATGAGCACCCGGAAGTTGAAGGCCGATTTTGAAACCGCGGTTCGCGAGGCGACCGCCCGTAGAATTCTTCGTCCGAACGCCGTCGACACGCTTACCGGATTGAACACCGGTGACGGGGCGGGGCGTGGCATCCCATTTATCCACTTCGAGGAGTGGGACGAGTCCGGGATCGAAGCGCGAATGATCCTCAAGGGCGGTGGTTCGGAAAATGTCGGTACTCAGTACAAACTCCCAGACACCGGGCTCGGCGCGGGGCGCGACCTCGACGGAGTTCGCCGCGCAGTGCTCGATGCGGTGTTCCAGGCCCAGGGCAAGGGCTGCGCGCCGGGTGTGCTCGGGGTGTGCGTTGGGGGCGACCGGGTCTCGGCCTTCGAGGAATCGAAGCGCCAGCTCCTACGGCCGCTCAAGGACACCAATCCGGTGCCGGAGCTGGCCGAGCTCGAGGAGCGTCTGCTGCAAGAGGGCAATGAGCTCGGGATCGGGCCGATGGGGTTTGGCGGCACGACGACGCTGCTGGCCGTCAAGATCGGGATTCTCGACCGGTTGCCTGCATGCTACTTCGTGACCATCTCTTATATGTGCTGGGCCGACCGCAGGGCGGCTGTGAGCATCGACGAAGGGGGAGACGTGACATGGCTGAGCTGAAGCTTCCGGTCAGCGAGGAGACGATTCGGGGCCTCGATGTGGGAGACTTCGTCGAGCTCAGCGGACGCATGATCACAGGCCGCGATGCGGCCCATAAGTGGTTGATGGAGGAGTACCGCGAAGAGGTGGCGCCCTTCATGAAGGATTCGGTCATCTACCACTGCGGTCCGGTAGTGGCGTCAAATGACGACGGCACCTACGACTTCGTGGCTGCCGGCCCGACGACATCGATTCGCGAGGAGCCCTATCAGGCGGACGTGATCGGCCGCTACGGGTTGCGTGGGGTGATCGGCAAGGGCGGTATGGGCGCCACGACGCTCGCGGGGCTCGCCGAGTACGGTGCGGTCTACCTGCATGCCGTCGGTGGCGCCGCCCAGGTGTTGGCCCGAGCCATCCCGCGCGTGGAACGGGTCTTCATGCTCGAAGAGTTCGGGGTCCCCGAGGCCCTGTGGGTGATCGATGTCGAGCGCTTCCCGGTGATGGTTACCATGGACTCGCACGGTGGTTCGCTCCACGTCGAGGTCGAGGAGCGTTCGCAGGCGAAGCTGAGGGAGCTGCTTGACGGTGCCAGGTGAAACAAAGTTAACAAAGTGGCTGTGAAAGATTTCTTTGCGGCAGTTGCTCGTCCGACCACAAGCAGCCTCTTCCTCGACCCGAGGGATGCACCACTTTGTTAACTTTGTTTCACTTGGCACCGCGCCAGGCACCGCGCCAGCGCGGCTTCAGCCTCGTGGAGGCCATCGCGGCGCTTGCGGTTTTTGGTCTTGCGATCGTCGTGGCCTCCAGCTTTCTCGATGTCCAGATGAGCGCCGCACGACGACTCGAGGCGCGGGCCGATCTTGTGCGTGCCGCCGAGACCCTGCTCGAGAGCGTTCGCGGCGGAGTAATGCCGCTGACCACGGGCGACGTCGACCTCACTGACGAGTTCCAGCCCATGTCGACGATCCGGGTTCGGACCATGCTCCAAGTGACTGGACGCCCGCTGCCCGATCTCTATGAAGTGCGGGTCGAAGCACGGGCAATGGTGCGCTCCGAAGACATGGTCGTGTCAATCACCACCCTGGTGTGGCGACCTTGAGCCCGCATATCTCACCAATCGCCGGCTGCGGCCGGCGATGCACCGCACCCAGCGGTGTTTTCTCGCCTCGGGGTGCTCG
>CAYPBC010000111.1:0-6551 GCA_964408845.1 uncultured Thermoanaerobaculia bacterium | reverse complement strand
GCTACGCCTCGACCCGGGTCGCCGATATTGCCGAGCGCGCCGGGGTCGGCAAGGGAACCGTCTACGAGTACTTCTCGTCAAAGGAGGAGCTCTTGTTCGCGGTCTTCGAGTCGATCAACGAGGAGATCTCCACTCGTGTGAGCGCGGCGCTCTCGAAAAACGGATCAGCGAGGGAAAAGCTTCTCGCCCTCCTGCGGCTCGGCGCCAAGGTGATCTCCGAGCAAGTGGAGCTGCAACCGGTGATCCTTGATTTCTGGGCCGCATCTCGCGGGAAGGACTTTGAGGAGCACTACCGTGAGGCCGTGATCGCCAGCTACGGGCTCTTTCGAAGGATGATCTCCGATTTTATTCGCGGTGGGCAGAAACGTGGTGAGTTCAAGGCCGGTATCGATGCGGAGGCCCTGGCAACGACGGTGATCGCAACCGTCGACGGACTCGGTATCCAACTCTTCTTCGATCCGTCGATCGATCCACACAAGGTCGTCGAAACCTTCGCTCACATGCTGTACGAGGTCCTGACGACGGAGTCGCCATGAGTTCAGCACATTCGATATCAGTGAGCCAACGGAGAGTGACCATGGTCAAAAAGAATATACGAGCGGCTCTTGTATTGTTCGTCTTCTGCTCGGCCGTTTCACCCCGCGCCGCGGGTGCGCAGGAGCTGCAAACGGCGACCCTCAAGAAACTGGTGCTGCAGGCCATCCGGACCCACGAGGCGGTGCAGCTGGCGGACAGCCAGATTCGCCGGGCGCAGGCCGACATCAAGTTGGTGAAATCCGCCCTCCTCCCCAGTATCGACCTCAACGGCGCCTACACTTTTTTCGACGACGAGCTTTCACTCGAGCTGTCACCAGGCGAACGGTTTGTGGTCCGGCCTCAGCAGGATTGGGCAGCGAGCATCGATCTTCGCCAGACCCTCTTCTACGGCCTTCGGGACTGGCGCGCCCGAGACATTGCCAGGCTCAATCGCGACATCGCCGATCTCGACCGCTCGACCACCATCAACGACCTCACCCTCCAGGTAGCGGGCGCGTTCTACGACGCCGTGGCGCTCGCCGAGTGGGTCAAGGTGCGCGAAACCGTGCTTGAGGAAAATCAGAAACAGCTCCAAGTTGCCGAACGCCGTTTCGAGGTCGGTGAGATCGCGATCGCCGCCGTCGCCCGCTGGCGGGCGCAGGTGGCCGCGGCCAAACAAGCGCTGGTGGTTGCCATGGGAGACACCGCGCTCGCTCGCAACCGGCTCGAGCGATTGGTGGGATTGGCCAACGTCGGCGAGCTCACGTCGCCGGGACCGATCCCCATCCCACCGGGCACCGAGGATGAGCTGACGACAAACGCCTTCGGCCAACGTCTCGAGATGCAGACCCTGATCCATCAGCTCGAGGCAGCCGGTCTTTTTGTCCGATTGCGAAAAGGCGCCTGGTACCCCGAGGTCGATGCCGCAGCCCAATATTTCCAACAGAACGCAGGCTTCCCAGCCAACGACTGGTTATCGCTCACCCTGTCGCTGAAGGTGCCGATCTATAGCGGCGGCATCACCAAGGCACGGGTCGCCAAGGCCAAGGAGGATTTGCGCCAGGTCGAGCTGCTCGAGCAGACCTTGCGGCGCACTATCGCCGATCAGGTGGATTCCGCCTACCTCGGCTTCCGTGCGGCCGACGCCGTCTTCGACGCCGCCAGTGAACGCACCCAGGCGGCGCGGTTGGCCTACCGCCAGGTGGAGCGGGCTTACCGCGTCGGCGAAGCCTCGACCACTGACCTCCTCAACGCCACCACCGAGGCGACCGACGCCGAGACCTCGAAGATCGTCGCCCGCGCCCGGCGGGAGTTCCAGGCAATCTCGCTTCGCTATGCGGTCGGCTGGCCGCCACTCCCCGACCTCGATTTCCGCCAGATGAGCCAGGCCGACCCCCAGGAGAATTGAGATGAAAAGCATCAGACGCCGTGTTCCGACCGTTGTTGCCATGACTCTCCTCGTCACCGTACTCGCGGGTTGCCACGGCGCGGATGACGATGACCCCGCCGCCGCCGCCGAGACCCTCGAACGGGCCCTCGCACCGCGCGAGGTTCGGATCGTCAGCCCGGAAGTCCGTGAAGAGCGAGCTTCGGTGCAACTGGTCGGCGAGGTCCGCGCTTTCGACACCGTTGCCATCTCCTCCGAGGTCGCCGGCAAGGTGGATCGCGTGCTCGCGGAGGTGGGCGACCGCGTTACCGCCGGCACCCCCCTGGTGTGGGTGGACCGCGAGACCTTCAAGATTTACCTGCAGCAGGCGGAAGCCAACCTCGCTGCTGCCAACGCCGATCTGGCGCTGGCTGACAAGGACCTCGAACGCAAGCGGGATCTGCGCTCGGACGAGACGATCCCGCAATCCGCCTTCGACCTGGCGCAGGCGGCCCACGATCTCGGCACCGCGCGAGTGGCGGCTGCTTCGGCGGCCCTCGACCTTGCGAAACGCAACTACGACCGCAGCGTCATCCGCGCACCGGCGGCCGGCGCCATCACCCAACGCCTGGTCGTGGCCGGTCAGTGGGCCGAGGTCGGGGTCGGTCTGTTCCACCTCGCCGTCGGCGACAGGATCAAGGTGTCGGCAAGAGTGCCCGAAGCGTGGGCGCCCGAGCTCGCCGGCCTCGAGGAGTTCACCTTTACGGTCGGCGTATCCGGTCCAGTCCACACCGCAAAGCTCTACAGCGTGCAACCGGTGGTCGAGCAGGCCAGCCGCTCGTTCGAGATCATCGGCACCGCCGCCAACGACAGCTCAATCAAGCCCGGCATGTTCGCCAACGTGACGCTCGAGGCGCCCACCTCCAAACAGTCGCTGTGGCTGCCGGCGACAGCGGTAGCAACCTCCGATCTGCCGCAGGTGCTGATGGTGGAAGACGGAGCCATCGTCTTTCGAAAGGTCAGAATCGGCCGTCGCGACGACGGTCTCATCGAGATCGTCGGCGGCTTGTCGCCGGACGAAGCCGTCGTCGCCGATGTCTCCGGGCTGAGCCGAGGCATCCCCGTCACCGTGGTCAGCGAGGGCTGAACATTGGCAGAATTCTCAATTCTCAATTCTCAATTCTCAATGAAGGATCTGGAGACACTCGAAAATCCCCAAGCTGCCCGGAGCGCAATTGAGAATTTAAAATTGAGAATTGAGAATTCTTTTTCGAAGGAAGATCAATGAACTTGTATGACATCGCGATCCGCCGCCCGGTCTTCACTGTCATGCTGATGGTGGCGCTGGTGGTCTTCGGAATCCTCGGCTATCAGACATTGCCGATCAACCTCCTGCCTTCCATCGACTTCCCCATGGTCACGGTCATAACCATTCTGCCCGGCGCTTCACCGGAGGTTATGGAGTCGGATGTCACCGACGTCATCGAGGCGGCGGTCAACACCATAGAGGGCATCGACCAGCTCACCTCCTACTCGGGCCAGGGCGTGTCGCAGGTGACGGTGATGTTCACCTCCGATCGCGACATCGACATCGCCGCCCAGGATGTACGCGACAAGGTTTCGGGAGCGGTGGGCCAGCTACCGCTCGACGCCGAGCCGCCCATCGTCCAGAAGTTCGACGTCAATACCCAACCCATGCTGTGGATGGCGTTGGCGGGCCTTGATGCTCGTGAGCTTTCCGACTACGCCGACCAGGTGGTGAAGCCACAGTTGCAGTCAGTGCCCGGGGTCGGCAACGTGATCATGCCCGGCTACCGCGAGCCGATGATCCGTATCTGGGTTGACCGCGACAAGCTCGCCGCTCACGGTCTCGCGGTGACCGACGTCATCATGGCTTTGGGTCGCGAGAACCTCGAGCTGCCGGGCGGCTTTATCGAAGGGCCCCTAACCGAGCTCGCGGTTCGCAACCTCGGTCTGTTCGAGACGGTGGAGGATTTCGACCGAATGATCGTCGCCACGGTCGACGGCCGACCAATCCGTCTCGCCGACGTCGGTTTCACCCAGCTCGGGGTTGCCGACGAACGCGGCATGGCGCGTTACAACCTGACCCCGACCCTCGGCCTCGGGATCGCCCCCCGCTCCGGCGCCAACCTGGTAGACGTCAACCGCGCAGCCCGCGAGCGGATGGATGAGCTCGCCGAGGACTTCCCGCCCGGTCTCTTCTACGACGTTGCCTTCGACGGCGCCGAGTACGTTGAAAAGTCCATCGAGAACGTCCAGGTAGACATCGTCTACGGCGCCGTGCTGGCCGTGCTGGTGGTCTTCGTCTTTCTGCGTTCGTGGCGCTCTACCTTTATCGTCTCGTTGGCCATTCCGACCTCGCTCATCGCCACCTTCGGCTTCATGCGCCTCTTCGGTTTCTCGCTCAACAACCTCACCACACTGGCGCTCGCACTGTCGGTCGGGGTGGTGATCGACGACGCCATCATTGTCCTGGAAAGCATCTACCGCTACCAGGAGGAGGGGGAGGACCCGTTCACCGCCGCACTCAAGGGAACCAAGGAGATCGCTCTCGCCGCCATGGCCGCCACCTTCTCCATTGCCGCGGTCTTCATCCCGGTGGCCTATATGAAGGGGATGATCGGCCAGTTCCTGTTCGAGTTCGGCATCACGGTGGCGGCGGCGATCCTCATCTCGCTGTTTGTTGCGCTGACCCTGACCCCCATGCTTTGCTCGCGCATTCTCAAGGTGAAACCCAAGCATGGACGGTTGTACGACATCCTCGAGGGCGGCTTCAAACGGCTCGAACAGGCCTACTCCCGTGCTCTCGACTGGGTCCTGATGCACAAGGCCATCACCCTGCTGGCCTCGACCATGATCGTCGTCGCGAGCCTCGCACTGGTGCCGTTCATCGGAGCCGAGTTCGCCCCCGCCGAGGATATGTCGGCATTCATGATGCAGATCGAAACGCCGGTTGGAACCTCGCTCGAGGAAATGGACCGCAAGATGCAGGAGATCGAACGCATCGTGCTCGAACAACCCGAGATCCGTTCGGGGTTCTCCGCCGTGGACATGGAGGAGCGTGGACAGGTCAACTCGGGCATCATGTTCTGCAAGATGTACAAACCATCGCAACGTGAGACGACACAGGCCGAGTTTGTGCGGCGACTCCGACGAGAGGTGGCCAAGGTCGAGGGGGTCCAGACAGCGGTCATCGAGTTCAGCTTCTACAATGTGGGTGGCGAGGGCGGCGAGAGCGCTCTCGCCTATTCCATTCGCGGCCCCAAATTGATGGAGCTCGACCGCATCGGCCATCGGGTGATGGAGCGGCTGGCCGCAGAACCGGGCTTCGTCGATCTCGATACCAACCTCGACCTCGAACAACCGCAGCTCTATGTCACCGTCGACCGCGAACGGGCGGCCGACCTCGATCTCGATGCCGCAACCATCTTCCAAACCGTCTACGCGCTGATCGCCGGCCGCGAGGTGGGCTCCTTCACCGACCAGGGCAAACGCTACGACGTGCGAATCAAGGTCCACCCGTCACAGGCGCTGACTCCCGAGGACATCGGGCGGCTGCAGGTGCGGACCAATTCCGGCCAGATGGTGCGCCTCGACTCCGTTGTGGAGATCAGCTACGGCGTCGGCCCCATCAACATCAACCGCACCAACCGCGAGCGCAGTGTGCTCCTGACCGCCAACCTCGAGGGGGTGCCCCTCAACCGCGCCCTCGAGACCGTCGACCGCGTCCTTTCAGAGGAGCTGCCCGAGGGCTACCACGCCAAGGCCACCGGCCAGGCCGAGGAGTTCGCAGAGTCGATGAACTCACTGCTCTTCGCCATCGGTCTCGCCATCCTCATCGTCTACATGCTGCTGGCGAGTCAGTTCGACTCACTCCTGCAACCGTTCACAATCATGATCGCGTTGCCGCCGGCGATGGTCGGCGCGCTGCTCGCCCTCTTCGTCACCGGCTACACGATCAACATCATGTCGGTGATCGGCATCATCCTGCTCTTTGGGCTGGTGACCAAAAACTCGATCCTGCTCGTCGACCTGACGATCCAGAAGCAGGAGTCCGGACTCAACTGCGAGGAGGCGTTGCGCGCGGCGTGCCCGATCCGATTGCGGCCGATCCTGATGACCGCGGTGTCGATGATCTTCGGCGTCCTGCCGGTGGCCTTGGCGATCGGCGAGGGTGCCGAGGCGAGGGCGCCGATGGCGGTGGCGACCGCCGGCGGCATGACCACCTCCACCCTGCTTACGCTCTTCCTGGTGCCCGTGGTCTACTCCTACATGGACCGCATTGGAGCGAGACTGCGCGGCAAACGGGAAAAGCACGGGCGGGCCGAGACGGTGGCGGAAGAGGCGTGATCCGGAGTAATCCTCAATTCTTAATTCTTAATTCTTAATTGGGTGCCTCGGTCCCCGACGATCCACCGAGCCGCGGTAGTTCGTCGCCGAACTCGACCCAATCGACGTGGGCGTCGTAGAAGACATGCGCCGTGGGTTCGCGATCGATCGGTTCCTCCATGTGGGCGAGGGCGATGTGGGTCTCATCGGCCCAGCGGTCGCTCCTGAAGAACATCGTGCTGCCGCAGCGATCACAGAATCCTCGGCTTGCCTCGGGTGTTGACCGGTACCAGGTGACACGGTCGGCCCCGGCTACGAT
>CAYPBC010000110.1:0-6556 GCA_964408845.1 uncultured Thermoanaerobaculia bacterium | reverse complement strand
TGGCCTCCTCCTTCGGATGAGGCCTGAGCTCACTGCGCTGCCGTCGGCGGGTTGACGCCCCAGGCTACAAATCTGTCGCTCCTTCGGAGCTCAAACCAGGACGCACTCCGGAGAAACTTCTGAGGTTTCTTCTTCGGTGTCCCGCGAAGAATTGCGGGTGGGGCGCTGATACCAAACCCCGTCAGCGCCAAAACGGGATGATGTGACGGACCGGTTCTGCATCGTCGGCGTCGCCCTCGGCCATACCCCGTGAGGGGGCTGCAATCAGCAGCTCGTGCCGCCCGAGCTCGAGACCCCCAAGAGGGATGTAAGTGACGATCGCCTCCAGGCCGGAGACCGGATCTTGGGTGAATTCGAACCACGGATCCTGGAGAGGCTCGCCGTCCAACCCGATTGGGAACAGCGATGCCAGACAGTCGACCGCAGATCGGTACGCCGGCTCATCGGGGGTGTCGGGCCTTCCGAAAACAAGGCCTGACGGCCGGAAGGGCACGACATCCGGGCACCGCTCCCTGATCAAAGGATTGTGGCGGCGTGGGAAATAGGGGATCACGAGCTTGAGATACGGGCCTACCACCACGTCGCTTTGGATGGTCGGCATCTTGGGTTCGATGGAGCCCTCTTCTCGGAGGTCACGGTAATGGCGGGCATCGACGCCGTGTGCTCGGAGGCTGGTCGGAAAGTAGACGAGGCTGTCGAACCGGATCATACCTGCCTGCACGAACATGACCACCATGACCCCGGTGGCGAGCATGAGCATCACCACGTTGGAGGCCATCGACACCCTTGTTTCCGAGGTGTTGCTCTGCAACGTCAATGTCGTCGGGCCCAGCCAGCGAAGAGGCGACACCAGGGAGGAGATCTTCGTCATGGAGGCTATCGCCCGCCCTGCGACACCGTCGGTGCGAACCCGGGGTCCGACAAGGCGATCGACCAGGTGAGAGACCAGTGGAAAGCCGATGAACATCCCGAAAACCATCCAAAAGGTCTCCGCGGACCACCGCCCGCCAAAAAGCAATCGCGACGCCAAGAACCCAGCGACAGTGGATACGAGGACCACGACGGTCATGTAGATGAAAACGATCACGATCATGAAGCCGAAGGAGAAGATCAGACTGCAAAGATCATCAACGCGATCGATGCTCTGCGCCAGTGACCCAAGCCGCTTGCGGCTGTTCTCGATAAAGAACGGGCCCGCTTTGACCCGGTCCCACTTGATGCCGCCAGGATACACGCTCTCGAGACCGACCAGGCCGATCCAGAAGGCTCGGAGACCGAGGTGGAGCAGAAATGCACCGAGGAGGGCATAGATGATGAGCAACAGGTAGGTCTGACCGAGGAGCACCACCAACCGGAGCGGGCCCTCGACCCGCACGAGCATCTCGTCAAAGAAACGAGAAATGACAGGCCGCACCTGGAATAGGCCGAAGACCACCGCACCCGAGATGAGCAGTTCGGCCTCGAAGGTGCGGGTGTGGATACCACTGAAACGACTTGGGGTCGTTTCGTTCTGCGGTTCAGGGTATTCGTCACTCATGCTTTCGCACAGGCACGATATCACGGTCCTCGCGCCTGAGTTCCACTGATCAAGCCTTCACAACCCGAATCTAATATGCCGCCCGTTTCCAAGTGGGTGCACGGGTGTCACGGAGACAGAGAGTGAGAGAATGAAGTATGCCCGACGCACTGACCTTGATGGTATACATTCTCGCGAGCGTTGGCGGGATGGCCTATTTTGTCTACGGTAAACGACAGCAGAACGGCGCATTCCTCGTCGCCGGAGTCTGCTTGTTCATCTACCCGTATCTGTTCACCAGCATCGTGGCGTTGATCCTCGTCGGGCTTGTCCTTCTCGGGGCGCCTTTCCTCCTCACTCGACAATGACGGATCCTAGCCCGCACTTCTCACCAGCTTCCTGCTATGGCCGGTGATGCACCGCACCCAGCGATGTTTTCTCGCTTCGAGGTGCTCGACGTACTGTCAAGTACGACTCCGCGCCCCTCAGGTCGTAAACCCCGCTGGGCACAGCGCCTCACCGACCTCGCAACGAAAGCTGGTGAGAAGTGCGGGCTAGCCTGCATACCGATACCGCTGATCACAACTTCACAATCAATCCTCGTGTTCGCTCATGCATGACGTTGTGATCATCGGCACCCTCTGCCAACGTACCCTACTCGTCGTCTGGACCGCGGCTCAGCAGCCGTGCGACCAGCCACAACAGCACGATGAGCGCGAGAATCAGCGCGCCCCAAAAGACGAGAGTCGCGACGCGATCCCCGGCGGGGGGTTGCAACTCCTCCTCGACGTCTGAAAGAGCGACCTCTGGTACCCGCGCTCCGAGCACCCGCGGCGCCAACAACGCCAGATCGTAGCGAGGTGCGGCGAGCCGGTCGTGGCCGTACATCAACCACAGTGGCTCCTCGCTGCGGCGCACGAAGCGCAATCGATACGAGGGCAGATAGAGCCTCGGATGATCGAGCTGCAGCGGGCTGTTGTCGCCTTCATCGACGATCAACAGTAACTCGGCCCCGGCATGAGCCGGAACCCGCAGCGTCAGAGGAGGCGCATCTCGTTCGGCGTCGCCGTTTCGCCAGACCTGCTCGTCGAGAGTCACCACGACCGGCGGGTCGCGGGGGTTACGGGTATCCAGCCGAACCAGGCGAACACGGCGCTCAAAGACCCGAGCCGTTGTCGCGATCGTCAATCGCGCAGCCGGCAAGCTACCGAAAGGCAACTTCAGACCGTAGGCCGATTGGCGTTCACCGGCCTGCTCCGGCCTCGGTGTTGGTTCGGCAAGATCGAGGATCGTCGGCTCCCCCAGGCTTTCCTGGATATACGGCACCTGGACCGAGCGACCATCGACGATGCGCAGATCAGAAAGGGTACGGCTCCCCGCCAGCACGGCCGGATCGAGCTTTACGGCGTTCAATCCCAAGGGGCCATCGTCCACCGCTCTTCGGATCTGAAATCCCCCCAATTTGATTGTCGCTCCACCGCCGACGATTTCCGCGATGGCCGGTTCGTCTGGCCCCGACACGATCATCTTTCGCGTTTCTCCGAAGCGCGCGTCTCTTACCCCCCGAGCAAGGCCCTCGGAGCCGAGCGCATCTCGCAGCGCCACGAGATCGTACGACGGCGCACGAATCCCTGCCGAGCCATACCGTGCCGTGAGCGTTTCGCCATCAGGGCTTTCAAAGTAGATCCACGGCTGTGGCGCGAATCGCGCGGTAACTGCCTTCAACTCGAGCGGCGGGTTGTCGCCGTCGTCGATTTCGACCTCCACCTCGGCCTCCATCGGCCTCGAGATCGGTATCTCCATCCGGGAAGCCACGAGGTCCTCGTGAACGACACGCCGGAGCATTGTTTGGCCAAGATCAACCGGTCGGATCTCGCTCTCGAACAACCGCGCCTCGGTGACCCGTGCCCGACGCAACACATACGACGTCTCAACCTCGAGCTCGAGCCCTGTGATCGGCAGGCCCGCCGCGGGGAGAAAGACCCGATACCGGCTGCGGCCGGGCTCGCTGGCCCGTTTTTCGAAGTCCAACTGTGTCTCGAGCGGCGGTGGTGGTGGACTGCCCTGGAGCAAACGTGCGCCAACCCGCCGAGGCAACGGCAAACGACCGCTCGAACGATCGCTCCAAACCACCCGCAGGTAGCGATACTCGCCCGGCCGGAAACCGAGCTCGAGCAACCGCAAGCCCTCGTCCGGC
Organism: uncultured Thermoanaerobaculia bacterium; assembly: GCA_964408845.1. Lineage (GTDB taxonomy): Bacteria > Acidobacteriota > Thermoanaerobaculia > Thermoanaerobaculales > Sulfomarinibacteraceae > Sulfomarinibacter. Next base: position 2,843 of record CAYPBC010000110.1, on the reverse strand, counting down.
AGGTCAAAGAGCGTCGCCTGCTCGTCCAGCAGTATCCAACGGGCACGATCTCCACCGGCCTCGAGCCGGACACGCTTGAGGAAGGGCACAGGCAATCCCTCGATCCTGATCCGGTCAACCATCACGGCCTCCCCGAGATCCACCTCGAAACCGCTGCTGTTGCGGGTTCGACGCAACGGCAGAATCTCGCCCTCTATCCATTTCCGCTCCGTCTGTGGTTGATCAAGCAGCAGGTATGGAATTTCCTCACCAGTCACCGAGAGCAATCGAAGATCTCGGAATCCGTCCGCGGCGCCGGCGAGCAACTCGACATCAACCTCGAGCCTGTTGCCCCCAGGCCCGCCCGGCTCGACACCCCGCTCGATCGACGCCTCCGTCTCGCCACAGACACCGACAGCCGGCACCAGCAGAAGACAGGCCAACCCAACGATCAGAATTGAATGTCTCATTTATCTCCATCCTCAGATCGTTGCAGTACGAACTTCTGCAGCGCCACCGCCACCACGGCCAGGGATAGCGCCAGTAGGGCAAACGACGCCACCCGGTAAAGGCCCCCGAGGCTCGGCAGGTCGTGCAGGAATGCCTTCAACACGGTAATCGCCAGTAGAACAATCGATGAAATTCGCGCCGCACGGTTGCCAAGAACAACTCCCGCCGCCAAAAGACCGAGGGCAAAGACCGCCCAGCCCAGGGTGTAGCTGAGGTCCTGGGCCAGTGATGCACCGGAGAAGGCGAAGGCCAAGGTCGGTCCGGTCGCAAAGAAGTCGGCAATCTCGATGTTCAGAAGCAGAAACAGCAGAACCGTGCCGAATGCGGACAGAATACGCGTCGGCCGGAGCTGCGGGACACCAAAGAGCGTTTCCTCTCCGCGCAGCACGTAGGCTGCCGCAAAGGTCGCCGCGGCCGCAATCAAATAGGTGTAGAGATACCAGTTGAAGATGGGAACATCGGACCGGGCGTGGTAGACGAACACCGCGGGATTTAATGCGAGCCTCCCAAAGACCACCGTCAGCAGCGTCAACGAACCGGCGAGCAACCCGCGGTGCCGTATTCGTAAATAGAGCCAGGCCAACGCGCAACCTTCCAACGCCCACCCAATCGTGATCCACTGCTTTTCTAGCTGCAGTGGAATTGCGACTGTTACGAAGCCGAGCACCGCTGCGGCCACCAAGGCCACCCGTCCAAGATCACGGTCTGTCTTCGGCTCCAACCGCACCAGCCTATAGAGCACGACCGCGAGCACCATGGCTTGGGCCACAGGCAGTACCCCGATGATGTCGCTCAGACCACCCTCAATCATCGCCTGACGAGCGATGAAGAAACATGGAACACTGGCCAGCACCGGCGCGACCCATGGCCAACGGTCACCGACCACCCGTCGCCCGAGAATCAGTGGGAGCAGGACGAACGGCGCCCATGCCAGAGCATCGAAGAGCAACACCTCCCGCCAGGTGGCGCCGCCCACAAGCTCGAGGTACACGGCAGCAAAGGTCGGGAGCACGGCGACGGCGGCCAAGAAAAACCACCGCTGTATGGTGGCCACCACAACCAGTGTCACCACCAAGGCAAGATGAGAGCACACTATCAAGCCGAATGCCGGCGCACCCGGCAACTGTGCCGCGGCGATGGCGATACCTTGCGCCAGGAGAAGGCTTACGGCAGCTCCCCCGGCAAAGACATCCAATTCCGAGGTCCCGGGGCCGAGACGGCGGCGAGCCAGCGGCCACCAGACAACACCGAGAGCCGCCAGAACCATCGCGCTGACCACCGCCACCGATGGCCAGGGCGCCTGTTGAACCGTGCTTTCAAAGGTCAGCAAAACCATCATGGAGGCAACCAGAGCGGAAACAAAGAGCCCGCCCTTCCGAGTTCCGAGAGAGGCAACCCCGGCCGCCACGTCCAGCACGAGGACAACGCCAAGAAGTGGCCATGGCGGCACTGCCAGCTCCGGTCTCGCTGCAACGAAGAGCAAGAAGGCGTGACCCACCAGCAGCAGATATGCACCGCTGCCGACAACACTCGCCCCTGGCTGATCGTCCGATGCCTCTCTGCTGCCCATCAGCGTTGCGCCCGCCAACGAGAGCAGCGCAAAGCCCGCGACGACAACCAGCGCCGGCACCAATCCAACCGTCACATCAGCCGTCACCCACCATGCCGCCAGGACGAGCCAGGACATCATGGTTCCGATAATCGACAGCACCGGAAATCGACCCGCCGCTCCTTCCAAGAAAAGCCCCGCGTTCAGCACGACCAGCAGCAGGGCGAGGCCCCAGAGGGCTGTCTGAGCCACCGACCCGAGCGCGAGGAAAAACAGCAGCGCCAAACTGACCAGCAACAACGCCGCAGCGCCGCCGACTGGTTCGAGGTGGCGGCCGAGCCGGCGGGCGAGCATCGGTACACCAAGGTAAAAGAGCGCAAAGACACCGTAAATGACGAGGGCAGCCAACAAGGTGCCTTCGTTGAGGTAACGAATGGACCAGGCGGCCTCGGCAACAACCGCAAAAAACGCCGCCACGAGGTACAGCGCTCCCTGGCGCCGGGCCATCGCAATAGCGGCAATAACGGACATCAGCACGAAGAGCGCCCCGAAGACAGGCAGCGGCGCGCTGCATCTCGGCTCGATCGCAATCAGCGCTGGAAAAACAAAGAGCAGCATCGGCGCGGCCAACACCGAGCGCTCCGCCGTTTCCTCGAGCGGCCTACCGACACGAGCTGCAATCACCGGCACGAGCAGGAAGAACAGAATGAAGAGGAACACAAAAGCCAGGACACCCGGCCACGCACCGTCGTAGGAAATTGCCAACCACACGGCAAAAACAACTAACGTCGAGACGGCGCCTATT
>CAYPBC010000109.1:0-6558 GCA_964408845.1 uncultured Thermoanaerobaculia bacterium | reverse complement strand
TCGAAACCGACGTACCCGGGCGGCGAGCCGATGAGCCTCGACACCGTGTGCTTCTCCATGTACTCCGACATGTCGAAGCGAACCAGCCGGCGGGGATCCTGGAAGAGATAGCTCGCAAGCTGCCGCGCGACCTCGGTCTTGCCGACGCCCGAAGGTCCGAGAAAAATGAACGAGCCGATGGGCCGGTCGGGACTGGTCACCCCGAGGCGGCTGCGGCGGATGGCCCTGGCCATGGCCTTGATCGCATCGTCCTGGCCGACCACGCGCTGGCGCAGGATCTCCTCCATCCGTTGCAATCGCTCCGCCTCGTCCTCTCCGATGGAGCTGACCGGGATACCGGTCCACGACGCCACCACGTCCTCGACGTCGGCGCGGCCCACCACCACCCTCTCGGGCGGTTCCTCGGCGTGGGTCTTCTCGAGCATCTCGAGTTCCTCGCGCAGCCGCAGCTCCTCCTCTCGGAGGTCCACCGCAAGCTCGAAGTCCTTACGCGAGATGGCATCCTTCATACGCGCCACCACACCGCGAATCTCGTGCTGCACCCCGCGCAGCGACGACGTCGAGGAAACCTGGCGCAGCTTGACCCGCGCACCCGCTTCGTCAATCACGTCGATGGCCTTGTCCGGAAATGCTCGATCGGTAATATAGCGTCCCGCATGGGTGACCGCCACCTTGACGGCGTCGTCCGAATAGCGGACACCGTGGAACTCCTCGTAGCGGCTCTGAATGCCTTCGAGGATCGTGATCGTCTCTTCCTCGGACGGCTGACGAATGTTGACCGCCTGGAACCGCCGCGACAATGCCCGGTCCTTCTCGACGTATTTCCGGTACTCGCGGACCGTCGTTGCGCCTATGCAGGTGATCTCGCCGCGCGACAGCGCAGGCTTGATGATGTTGGCCGCATCCAGGGAACCTTCAGCTGAACCGGTGCCGATCAGGGAGTGAATCTCGTCGAGGAACACGATGACCTCAGGGTGATCCTGAAGCTCCTTCAAGAATCCTTTCAACCGCTCCTCGAACTGGCCGCGGTATTTCGTGCCTGCCACCAGCAGTGACAGGTCGAGGGCGAGAATGCGCCGGTCGGCGAGTAGCATCGGCACCGAACCGTCGATGATGCGGGATGCCAGCCCCTCGACGATTGCGGTCTTGCCGACCCCTGACTCGCCAAGTAGCAGCGGATTGTTCTTGGTCCGCCGGCTGAGGATTTGTACCATCCTCTCGACCTCCTGTTCACGACCAATGAGGGGATCAAATCCTCCCTCGGCCGCGATCATCGTGAGGTCGCGGGAATACTCGGAAATGTGGGGAGTCGCCTGAGCCGACATCTCGGCCTCGAGCTCGCGGCTGTGGCGCTCGACCTCCTCGCGAAGCTGGAAGAGATCGAGTCCGCGCGCACTGAGATACCGGGCCGCTGTCGATCCCTCGACTCTCAGCAGACCGAGCACCAAGTGCTCCGAGTCGATACTTGGATGGCCCATGCTCTCCGCCTCGTGGACGGCAAAGGCGAGAGCCTTCTTGCTCTCCTCGGCCAGCGGAAGGTCGGGAGACGTGCTGACCCTCTCCAGAGCCACGCGGTCTCCCAGCAGCTTCTCACGGAGCTCTCGCGCATCGATGCCTCGCTCAGAGAGAAGCCGGTTGAAGGCAGGATCGGCTTCACGCAGCATCCCGAGGAGGACATGCTGGGTCGCAATTGACCGACTGCTCGCCCTGCTCGCCTCATAGCGAGCGAAGAACAGGCTGCGTCTGACGTGCTCGTTGAATCGTTCAAACATATTCAAAAGGTTGGCCCGCAGGCGCGAGGCGGAAGGTGCCGTCGCACATGCGGGCTAGCTCTTCGTCGTGAGTCACTATAATTGATGTCAAACCTGCCAGCAAATGCAGCTCACGCACGAGATCGAATACGTTTTCGGAATTCTCGCGGTCGAGGTTGCCTGTGGGCTCGTCTGCGAGCAACAATCTCGGCTTCATCGCCAGCGCCCGCGCAACCGCTACCCGCTGTTGCTCGCCGCCCGACAATTGGTCCGGGAAATGGTGCGCTCGATCGGTGAGCGACACCGCCTCCAGGAGCTCGTCGGCGCGGGCTCGGGCTGCAACCGCAGATTTGCCGGCGATCCGCAGCGGCAGCGCGATGTTGTCTCGCGCGTCAAGCTCGTCCAGAAGGTAGTGGTGCTGAAAGATAAAACCGATATTGCGGTTGCGCAGGTGGGCGCGGGCCTCTCCGTCGAGAAGCTCGACATCATCGCCGTCGAGCATCAGACTCCCGTCGTCGGGCCGATCGAGGAGGCCGATCAGATGAAGCAGCGTGCTCTTCCCTACTCCGGATGGCCCTACCACCGCCAGCATCTGCCCCTCCGGGACATCCAGGTCGAGGTCTCCGAGCACCTCGACCCTGGTGCTGCCTGTACCGAAGCCTTTGCTCACTCCACGAATCTCCACCAGAGCGCGCTCACTCATAGCGAAGCCCCTCCGCCGGTTCCCGACGGGCGATGAGTCGAGACGGAAACCACGACGCAGCGAGGGCCAGGACCAGGGCCACCGCCATCACAAACGCCACCATCGACGGTTCGACCCGAAAAGGCACCGATGACACGACGAAGACCCCGCGCGGCAGGGACAGGGCCCCGGTGCGGTCCAGCGTCACAGCAACCACAACGCCGAGGACAGCGCCCACCGTCGATCCCACCATGCCGATTCCCACCCCGAGGAGGAGAAAAAGTCTCCGCAGCGCGGCCGGGGGAAGACCAATGCCGGCAAGCACCGAGAGATCAAAGCGCTTCTCCGCCGCCACCATGGCCACGTTGCACAAGAGGTTGAGCGCTGCAACCACAAGCATCAGGCCGACCGCGACGAAGATCATCACACGCTCCAGCGCGAGGGCGAGAAGGAGGGGCCGGTGGAGCTCGTCCAGATCCTGGACCCGCACGCCTTCCCCGGCAAGCGCCGCCCGCACCCTGGCGCCCAGACGCCACGGATCAGAAGGATCTCGGAGCTCGATCATCTCAACCACCGGCATGCCCCACAGAAGTCTTTGGGCCAGCTCGAGCGGCAAACTCACCGACCCCGTTTCAGCCCCCGGTTCGGGCGACTGCACCTCCGCTATCTCGGTACGGACCCGCACCGGCAACGGCCCCATCGGCGTCAACCGTTGGCGGGGCGATATCACCTGAACCTCGTCTCCGACACCAACCCCCAATCGCGCCGCGAGAATCCGGTCGATACCGACATCGAGAGCGTCAGACCGGCCGGCCACAGATGCCGGAACGGCATCTGTGAGCGACGAAACGAGGCACGTTCCACGAACAACCTGCACCATCTCCACTTCGGGAAGCTCTGCTTGCAAGACCGAGGCCAACCTCACAGGATCAGCGAGCCGGCGCCCATCGATGGGAAGCACGCGCGCGTGGGCCGCTTTCGCGACAATCTCTTCTCGGATGCTCGACTGGAATCCCTCGAGCAGGGCAAGGGTCACCACCAGAGCCAGCACGCCAAGCCCCAGACCGACCATCGAGATCAGCGTCACGGTGGCAACATGAGTGCGCCGCCGCAAACCGAGGAGGTATCGCCGGGCCAGGTGGAGCTCAGCAGACATCTCACTCTCGAGGCCGTAGCTGGGGGAAGAGGATGGCGTCACGGATCGACTGCCGGTCTGTCAGAAGCATGATCAAACGATCGATACCGATGCCCTCGCCCCCCGTCGGCGGCATGCCGTGCTCGATGGCGAGCACGAAATCCTCGTCGACCTTTCCGCCGGCCTCCGCCGCCTGCGCCTCGAGGCGCCGCCGTTGCTCGACCGGATCGTTGAGCTCGGTAAAGGCGTTGGCCACCTCGAGCCCCCCAACAAAGAGTTCGAAGCGTTCCACGGTGTCAGGATCATCCGGCGTCGACTTGGCAAACGGAGAAATGTCGCGCGGAAAATCCATGATGAACGTGGGGTCGATCATCAATGGTTCCGCCGTCATCTCGAAGAGCTCGGCAAAGAGATTGCCGTCCGACCGCTCGTCGATTCGCTGCACGTCGAGCGAGCGCGCCGCGGCCTCCATCCGCGACCGATCCGTGAGGTCCTCGGGGGTCAGATCCGAGTACTCGAGGATCGCGTCGCGCATCCTCAGACGCCGCCACGGACGGCTGTAATCGATGATGTGCTCACCCCACGGCACCTTCAGAGAACCGGTCACCTCTTCCGCAATGCCGGATATCAACTCCTCGGTGAAGTCCATCAGGAGCTCGTAATCCGCGTACGTCCAGTAGAACTCCAACATCGTGAACTCGGGGTTATGGCGGGTCGAGATACCCTCGTTGCGGAAGTTCCGGTTGAGTTCGAAGACCCGCTCGAAACCGGCCACGATGAGCCGCTTGAGATAGAGCTCGGGCGCAATGCGGAGGTAGAGGTCGAGATCGAGGGTGTTGTGGTGGGTGACGAAGGGGCGGGCCGTGGCGCCGCCCGGAATCGGTTGCATCATCGGCGTCTCGACCTCGATGAACCCGGCCGCCTCGAGGCGTCGGCGAATCGAGGAGATCACCTTCGAGCGCGTCTCGAAGACCGCGCGCGAGTCCGGGTTCGACAGCAGGTCGAGGTAGCGTTGGCGCGCCCGCGCCTCGCGATCCGAGAGCCCGTGGTACTTCTCCGGCAGCGGGCGCAACGCCTTGGCCAGCACCTGAAGCTCCTTGACCGCCACGCTCAGCTCGTTGGCGCGGGTGCGGAACACCCTCCCCTCGACACCGACAAAATCTCCGAGATCGATCTGTTTAAAGACCAGCCACGAGGTTTCGTCGATGTCGTCCTTGCGCAAATAGAGCTGGAGCTGAGAGGCGCCGTCCGACACATCGGCAAAAACCACCTTGCCGTGGCCCCGAACCGCACGCAGGCGGCCGGCTATCCGCACCGCCGGTTTCTCCGTCTCGAGCTCCTCGGCCGTCTTCTCCTCGTACCCCGCCCGCACCTGACTCACCGACTCCTCGACCCGGTACCGCCGCGGGTACGGGTCCTGACCGAGCTCATACAGCGCGTCGAGCTTCGCACGGCGATTAGCGATCAGTTGCTCGACCGGTTGTTGGCCTTCGTCCGTGCTCTGCAAAATTCCTCCCCGCCATCGTTGCGAGCGCGTCATTCTACCACGGCAATTCGCCCGCAGCGAATTGCATAGGGTAGTTATTTCAATGACTTACAGATTTTTCTTCGTTTGTGGTGAGGGAGACCGCCTGCTTGCTCCCCGAGAGCGGGTCGAGGGAGACCGCGATCTCGAGGGGCTCGGTTTTCCGGTCTTCGAGGTCACGCGGCGCAGCGACTTCACTTCATTTTCGCTCAGGGTTCGGAAGTCCCCGGGTTTCAGGGTGTCGTCGCGCAACGGGCCGATGGCCGTGCGACGCAGCCGCTGCACGTAATGGCCGGCGCGGAAGAAGAGCTCTCGCACCTCGTGGGTGCGGCCCTCGGAGACCTCCACCCGCCACCAGGTCGTCGTGCCGCCGCGACCTTTGGAGTCGCGTTGTGCCCTCACCGGTTTGACCTTCTTCCCCTCGATGACTGTACCGGCCATCAGCTTCCGGTACTCCTCCGGGCTGAGATCCCCGCGGATCTTGACCAGGTACTCGCGCACGATGCCGTGTCGCGGATGGGCGACCCGGGCCGCGAGCTCGCCGTCGTTGGTCAGGATGAGCAGGCCTTCGGAGTTGTAGTCGAGCCGGCCCACGGGGTAGACCCGCTCGCGGATCTCCGGATGCACGATATCCAACACCGTCTTGCGCTCCTCGGGGTCATCACAGGTGGTCATCACACCACGCGGCTTGTAGAGCAGGAGGTAGCGGGTCGTCTCGGGCGCTTTGAGAGATTTGCCGTCAACCTTGATGTGGACCTTCGCCGGATCCACCTTCTCACCAATCTCAGCCACCCTGCCGTCAACCGTCACCCGGCCCTCGGCGACCATCCGATCGGCATCACGCCGTGAACACAGCCCGGAACGCGCGATGATCTTCTGCAGTCGTTCTTCGCTCATCATCCCCTCCAGCGGGAAACTCCGCCTCGCGGCGGGGTCAGGAATGTAACACATCGGTGGGCCGCGCAAACGTTAAAACGTTAGAACGTTGAACGTTTGAACGTTCCACCCACCCGCCCTGAAAGGCGCGAAAACGTACAAAGACAGTGGGGGGCTGGGTGGGAATTCCTAATTCCTAATTCCTAATTCCTAATTCGATCAACTATCCTGGACCCACCATGCCCCGAATCAACCCCGCCGTTCTCGAAAACGACCTCCTGCTGCGTGGGGTCTGGGAGGGCCTTGGAAGCCCCGAGTGCCACGCCACCGGAGGGTATGTCAGGGATCGCCTGCTCGGCCGTGCGAGCGTCGACCTGGACCTCGCGCTGACCGGCAATCTTGACGACGCACGGGGCCCGGCACAAAGGCTCGCGGCGCGCCTCGACACCCGCGCCCACGTCCTCGGCCGGGAATCAAAACGCGTGTGGCGGATCGAGGCCCCGGAGATCAAGGTGGAGCTGTGGCCGCTCGGCGATCTCAGCCTCGACGACGACATTCGCCGCCGCGACTTCAGCTGCAACGCGCTGGT
>CAYPBC010000108.1:0-6565 GCA_964408845.1 uncultured Thermoanaerobaculia bacterium | reverse complement strand
AGGCGAAAGCATCCATCTTCGGCATCCCCCGCGCCCTTTTCTTCAGGCCGTCCACCGGTGACCGCTTCCGTACCGAGGTCTACGGACAGACCCTCGACACCCCCATTGGGGTTGCCGCGGGCCCCCACTCGCAGCTCGCCCAGAACATCATCGTTTCCTGGCTGTGCGGCGCGCGTTTCATCGAGCTCAAGACGGTACAGACGCTGGATGAACTCGAGATTCCCAAACCCTGCATCGATATGCAGGACGAGGGTTACAACGTGGAGTGGTCGCAGGAGCTCAAAGTGGAGGAATCCTTCCACGAGTATCTCCACGCCTGGATCGTGATCCACGCCCTCCACCGCCGCCTCGGCTTCCCGGGTGATTCGCCCGGAGTCATCTTCAATCTCTCCATTGGTTACGACCTCGAGGGCATACGCAGACCCAATATGCAGTGGTACCTCGATCGGATGGAGAACTCGGGTGACGATCTCAGCCGCTGTCTCGAGGTGGTCGCCCGGCGCTTCCCCGAAATTGCCGAGATCGTGGTGCCGCAGCAGATTTCCGATAACGTCACACTGTCGACCATGCACGGCTGTCCTCCGGACGAGATCGGCGCGATCTCGGAGTACCTGCTCGCCGATCGCGGTCTCCACACCAGCGTCAAGCTCAACCCGACCCTCCTCGGCGCCACCGAGGTCCGTCGCATCCTCAACCAGGAACTCGGCTTCAACGAGATCGTGGTCCCGGATGAAGCGTTTGCCCACGACCTTGACTACGGCGACGGACTGGCGTTGATCGAGCACCTGCAGGGCGTCGCCGTCTCGCACAACCTGGAGTTCGGCGTCAAGCTCACCAACACCCTCGAGGTGGCGAACAACCGGCAGGTCTTCGACTCCGCCGAGCGCACGATGTACCTGTCAGGCCGGCCGCTCCACGGCCTCACGGTCAACCTCGCCCGGCGGCTCGCCGAGGATCTGGCGCCGCCGTTGGTCCTTTCTTTCTCCGGCGGCGCCGATGCCGCCAACACGCCGTCGCTGCTCCGTGCCGGAATGCGCACGGTGACGGTCTGCTCGGACCTCCTGCGACCTGGAGGTTATCTGCGGCTTGGCCAGTACATCGAGAACATCGACGCGAGCATGGCTGTGAAAGGGGCCGAGACACTCGCGGAATTCATCTCGTCCGGTGCGCCGCCAGGACTCTCACCATGGGATGCCGCCGCCTTTCACCTCGCGGCCTACGCCGACTCCGTGGTGTCGGACCCCTCTCTCCACAGGGCGACCTTCGAGCGTGCCCACACCAAGACGCAGCGCCGGCTCGGTCTCTTCGACTGCATCGAGGCCCCGTGCACCGACATCTGCGATGTCGATCAGAAGGTCCCCGAGTACATGCGCCGGGTCCGCGACGGAAATCTCCAGGGTGCCGCCCGTATCACCCGCCAGGACAATCCGCTGGCCTCGATCCTCGGCCGCACCTGCCACCATCCATGCGAGCCGGTGTGCCTGCGAACCCACATGGAGCAGCCGCTCGCGATACGGGAGATCAAGCGGTTCATCACCGACAATCAGACACCGGAGGAACGGGGCGAAACCCCGGAGCTAACCGGCCCTCCCATCGCGATCGTCGGCGCCGGCCCCTGCGGCCTCGGCGCCGCCGCCTTTCTCGCCCGCGCCGGGCGCCGGGTCACCCTCTTCGAGGCCCGGCCCACAGCCGGCGGGATGGTATCGGCCACCATCCCCGACTATCGCGCCCCCATGAGCTCGATCGACGCCGATCTCGAACGTATCCGTGGCCTCGGGGTGGAGGTGCGGTACGACTGCAACAACGGCGCCGATCTCACCCTCGCATCGTTACAGGCGGAGGGGTTCTCTGAGATCGTCATCGCGATCGGCGCCCGTTGTGGGCTCCGTCTCGGCCTCGACGGCGAGGACTCCGAGGGAGTTCTCGACGGCCTCGACTTCCTGCGCGCGGCCCGCTCAGGCGCCGCCCCGAAGGTCGGTCAGCGCATCGGCATCATTGGCGGCGGCGATGTGGCCATGGACTGCGCCCGAACCGCACGCCGGCTCAGCGATGGCGAGGTCACGGTCTTTTACCGCCGCACCCGCACCGAGATGCCGGCCCAAAACGAGGAGATCCGCGATCTCCTCGATGAGGGTGGCGAGCTCGTCGAGCTCGTGGCGCCGCGGAGAATCATCGCATCGGACGGCCGCCTCGAAGCCGTCGAGATGGCAACCATGCGTCTCGGCGAAGCGGACGCGTCCGGCAGGCGGCGGCCCGAGGAGATCGCGGGCGGCGAGCGCGAGGTGCCGCTCGACACGCTCATCGTCGCCATCGGCCAACGACCGGATCTCGGGGTCTTCGGCGACCGCGAGGTCGCGCTGACACCGGCCGGATATCTGGAAGTGGACCCGCTGACCTTGGAGACCTCGCTGGCCGGAGTGTATGCGGGCGGCGACATCATCGGCGACGGACCGTCAAGCATCGTCAAGGCATGCGGCGACGGCCGGCTCATTGCGGAGGCCATCATCGTTCGCGAGGACAGCGCTGATGGAGGAGCTGTAACCGCTGCCGCCTGGCCGGATTTCGACGCCGTCGATCTCCTGCGGCGGCGGTCGTTGATCGAACCCCGGGTGCAGATTCCGCACCGCGCTCCCACTGGCCGGGGCGATTTCTCCGAGGTCATCCTCACCCTGTCGCCGGCGGTTGCCCGCCGCGAGGCTGCGCGCTGCCTCGATTGCGACCTCATGTGCTCGACCTGCGACGGCGTCTGTCCCAACCGTGCGATTCTCACCTACCGGGCCACGCCGACAGCTCTCGAGATTCCGCAGATCAGAATCAACAACGGCGAACCGGAAATCTTGCCGCCGGTCGACTTCGCGGTGGCCCAGGGACCGCAGGTGGCGGTGCTGACCGATGCCTGCAACGAGTGCGGCAACTGCGTGACCTTCTGCCCCACCGCCGGCCGGCCATGGCGTGACAAACCCCGCCTCTACCTGAATCGTGACGACTTCGAGGCTGAAACGGACAACGCCTTCATGCTGATCAGCTCTGGGAAGGCCCGCGGCCTACAGGCTCGGTTCGACGGAACGCTTCACCAGCTCATCGAGGTCAACAGCAACCTCCGATACACCTCACCCGTGATTGACCTCCGTATGGACCCCGATACGCTCGCCATCCTCGAGCACACGGTCATGGGGAATCCGGATGACGGCGAGCTCGTGATCCCCGACCACCTCGGCGCGATGATCGTCCTCCACCGGTCCCTCACGGCATCAATGCCCGAGCTGCCGCCGGTCGAGGCCGATCCGGAGTGGTTGTTGGGCCGTTAATCCGTTTAACGTTGCACGTTAGAACGTTAAACGTTACCACCCACCCTCCGGCTTCGCTTTCAGCTTCGGCGTGACAAATGTGCAGGCGGGACGCCTGCACCATGAGGCTTCGCCCTGCGGGCTACGCCCTCACAAGCACTTGATCATTGCGTGTCACGGCGAAGCCCAACGGGCGAAGCCGGATGGTGCGGGCGTCTCGCCCGCCCATCAGTGCATTCGGACGGGGTAGACTGGAGCCCACAGAATGCGAACCCGATACGTCAACCTCCGCATCCCCACCGAAGGAAACGACACCGAGGCCGTGGAGCTGGTGGTCGAGGATGGCCGGTTTGATGAGATCCTGCCGGCAGGGTCAGCCACGGCCGCAGGTGACGAGCAGTGGGTCAACCTTGACGGCGCTCTCGTCCTGCCGGGCGCCATCGACGGCCACGTTCACTTTGACGATCCCGGCTTCACCCATCGTGAAGATTTTGCGAGCGGCACCGCGGCCGCGGCCGCCGGCGGCGTGACCTGCGTCGTCGACATGCCCTGCACCTCACTGCCACCCATCACCGACACCGACGCGCTCGAGAACAAGCTCAAGATCATCTCTCCCAAAGCGCACGTGGACTACATGCTCTGGGGTGGGGTCTCCGGCAACATGATGACCGATAGAGGGTGGCGGAGAAAGCTCTCTGATCTGGTGGATGCCGGGGTCGCCGCCATCAAGATCTACATGCTCTCGGGGATGGACACCTTTCGCGATCTCACGTCCGGTGAAATCCGCGAGGTCCTCGAACAGACCCATCGCCTCGGCATTCCCGTCGGCATTCACGCTGAAGACAGGTCGATCGTCGATGAACTCACCAACCGTGCCTACGAGCGAGGGGACGATTCTCCAGGGGCCTACGCCGCCTCGCGACCGCCGGCCGCCGAGGCATCGGCGGTGCTGGCTGCGGTCGAGGCCTGCCGAGCCACCGGCGCGCGGGTTCACATCGTCCACCTCGCGGCCGGCGAGGCCCTCGATGCCGTCAGCGCGGCACGCTTCGAGGATCTTCCGATTTCGGCGGAAACCTGTCCCCACTACCTCGAATTTACGACCGAGGATTTCGACCGCCTCGGCTCGATTCTCAAGACCGCGCCGGTGGTCAAGAGGGCAGCCGATCGGGAACGCCTGTGGCAGGGGCTCGTCAGTGGCGAGATCTCGTTCGTCGCCACCGACCATGCCGCCGGCCGGTGGCCGGAGGAGAAGGAGACCGGCTCCATCTGGACCGACTACGGAGGGGTGCCGGGGGTCGAGCTGATGTTGCCGTACCTCTACTCCCAGGGCTTTAGTACCGGCCGGATTACGCTGCAACGCCTGACCGAGCTCATCTCTTCGGAACCCGCCAGGTTCTTCGGCATCGATCACCGAAAGGGACGCCTGCATCCGGGTTATGACGCCGACTTCGTGGTCTTCGACGAGCACGACCGGTGGACCGTGCGGGCGAGCAGTCTCCACAACCTCAACCGGTACACACCTCTCGAGGGGTACGAGCTCACCGGCCGCGTGCGTGCGACCTGCGTGCGCGGTCAGAACGCCTTCGAGCGGAGACTGGACGGCAGCGAGTTCTTCGCCCCCGCCGGAACCGGGGAGTGGGTGCGAAGGGGGTTGGCTTGAGCCCCGCCGCCCCGCCCGTCAATATCCTGCATAACGGCACGGTATTGACCGGCGGCGAAATATCGGAGGTCTTCACCGATGGCGCGGTGGCGTGGTCGGGCGATCGGATTCTCGCCGTGGGGTTGGAGTCGGACCTGGCTGAGCTCTACCCCGACGCCGGACGCCTCGATGCATGCGGCGGCATGATCATGCCGGGCCTCATTAATCTCCATCATCATTTGTACTCCGCCCTCGCGCGGGGGCTGGCGCCGTCCTCGCCGGCAACAGACTTCGGCCAGATTCTCGACAAGCTGTGGTGGCGGCTCGACCGCGCGCTGACCCCTGAAACGGTGCGCCTTTCCGCACTCCTCGGAATCGCCGACAGCATCCGCTGGGGTTGCACGACTCTCTTTGACCATCACAGCTCCCCATCCTGCATCCCCGGGAGCCTGTCGACCATTGCCGGGGTCATTGCGGAGGCCGGTCTCACGGCGCTGCTGTGTTACGAGGTCTCGGACCGCAACGGGCACCATGAGGCGATCTCCGGTCTGGTCGAAAACCTGACCTTCATCGACCGCCAGCGGGATCACGCCCGGATTCGAGGCACCCTTGGTCTCCACGCCAGCTTCACGCTCGCGAATGACACGTTGGATGAGGCCGCAAGGCGCCGTCCCGACGGTTGCGGGTGCCACATCCACGTCGCGGAAGACGGCCTGGACTTTCAGGCCTCGGAGCTGTCCTTTGGCGCAGCGCCTCTGCAGCGTCTCGAGGAACGGGGACTGCTCGACGAGCGGGCGTTGCTGGTTCACGGCATCCATCTCACATCAGCGGGCCGGGCCCAGATCGCCAGGAAATCTTCGGTGCTGATTCACTGTCCGGAGTCCAACGCCAATAACGGGGTCGGACGGCTCGACATCGAGCGCGCCGCCGCCGAGGGATGCACTCTCGGTCTCGGAACCGACGGCATGTCCTCGGCCATGCTGCGATCGCTGCGGGCTGCGTTTCTGGCTCTCCGCGGTGGCCGCCGGGACCCGACCGCCGGGTTTGCGGCCCTTCCCGCCATTCTCCGCAACAACGCCCTGGTTGCACGCCGATTCTTCGACGAGCCTCTCCTGGGGGAGATCACGCCCGAAGCTCCGGCCGACCTGTGCGTCGTGGACAGCCCTCCGCCGACCCCGATCGACGCCGACAACGCGTTCGCCCACGTGGTGTACGGCGCCGCCGAGGCGCCGGTTCGACACACCATCGCCCGCGGGCAGGTGCTGCTCGAGGACTTCCGTCATACAACCCTCGACATCGCGGAGATCGGCGAGGTAGCTCGTATCGAGGCGCCGGGGCTGTGGGAACGCTTCTACGCGATCGGCGACTCACCCGTCGACTGGCTGCCCATCTGACGTTGGAACGTTCGAACGTTTAACGTTTCAACGTTTGAACGTCAAAGCATGTTACACGCCGAAACAATGAGTGACCGAGCGCCGAAGGCGCGATAGATCCGTAGCCTGGGGCGTCAGCCCCAGGATCACCGTTGGAAATTTTTACAAGCCGCGAAGCGGCGACAGACAATCAGAAGCGGTGCCAGCCATCACACTCCGAATCGCTCCTTGAGCGCATCGCCGATGCGTGCGAGGCCGGTGGTGAG
>CAYPBC010000107.1:0-6626 GCA_964408845.1 uncultured Thermoanaerobaculia bacterium | reverse complement strand
CTTTCCATGTCGCCGACCATGACCCGTCACGGCACGGTCGAGGGGGTCATTCTCGGCACCGCAGCCTATATGTCGCCGGAGCAAGCTCGTGGGAAAAAGGTGGACCGCCGGGCCGATATTTGGGCCTTCGGTGTGGTGCTGTGGGAGATGCTGACGGGTCACAAGCTCTTCGAGGGCGAGACCGTGTCGGACGTGCTCGCCGCGGTGCTGATGCGCGAGCCCGATCTGAGCGAACTGCCGCCGGACACCCCCGCACAGGTGCGCCGCGTGCTGGGTCGCTGTCTGCAGCGGGATCCGCGGCGCCGGATTCGTGACATGGGGGACGTCGGGCTCGAGCTCGAAGAGGATTTCGATTCTGGTGACGACCGAATCGGGCTGGCTGAAGTTGCGGTCGAGGGTCGGTCGCGGCGTGCGCACCTGCCGTGGATCTTGGCGGCAGCCATGACCCTTGCGGCCGTCGTGCTCGGGTTGCTTCTCATGCGGTCGCCGGTCGCGCCGAGTGGCATTCCCACCCATCTGGCACTGACCCTGCCCAACGGCCTGTCCTTCGCGATGCGCGAAACGCGACCGGTGATCGCGATTTCCGCCGACGGTGACGAGCTGGTGTTCAACGCCGGCGATGGCTTGATCGATCGCCTCTACCGGCGCTCTCTGAGCTCACCCGACGCGGTGCCTCTGGAGGGCACCGAGGGCGGGAGATCGCCCTTTTACTCGCCTGACGGCCGCTGGCTCGGTTTCACCGCAGATGACGGCAGACTGAAGAAGGTGTCGCTGGAAGGCGGACAGGTCGTTGCCCTGGCCGACGGAGATTGGGGAGGCGGCAGCTGGGGTGAGGACGGGTCGATCATTTACACCCCATATTATCTGGACGGTCTGTGGCGGGTGGAGGTGGGCGGCGGTGCAGCCGAAGAGCTGACCCAACCCGATCCGGAGGTCGGTGAGCTCAACCACTCGTGGCCGGATCACATCCCGGGAACCGACGCCGTCGTCTTCACGAGCTTCCGCCTGCCGCTCTCCGAGTCCCGGGTCGAGCTCTACGATGTGGCAACGAGAGAGCGGCGACTGCTGGTCGAGAACGCGGTGTTCGGCCGCTATGTCGCCACCGGCCACCTTTTGTTCGTTCGTGAAGGCGTGATTTTGGCGGCGCCCTTCGACCCGCAAAAGCTCGAGCTGACGGGCCCTGCGGCCCCGGTCGTGGAGGATGCGTTCGTGGCGCCGTTCATAGGCAACTCTCAGTTTGCAGTCTCCGACACCGGCACGCTGATCCATGCCCCGGCATCGCTCCTCCAGCCCCCGAGAGAAATATTGTGGATCGATCGCCAGGGCCGGGAGGAGATTCTCCTCGAGGCTGATCGTCGTTACAGCGCTCCGAGCCTGTCGCCGGACGGGCGGTCTGTGGCCATCACCGTCGAGGATGGCAACCCCGATATCTGGGTCTACCAACTGGATCGAAAAGTGTTGAACCGTCTGACCTTTTCACCGCGGAGCGAGCACATTCCCATCTGGTACCCGGATGGACGCCGGATCGCCTTTGTTCTCGATGCGCCGCCGTTCCATCTCTATTCAGTGCCGACGGATGGCTCCACCGAACCTGCGGTGGTCCTCGAGAGTCCGATCGACAGCTTTGCGGAGGTGGTCTCGCCGGACGGGCGTTGGATGGTGGTGCGGCAGTTGAGCTCGGACCAGGGTTACGATCTGGGGCTTCTGGAGGTGGGAGACGGGCAGGATGTGCGGCCGCTGCGAAACACGCCATTCAGAGAGCGCTTTGCAACCGTATCGCCGGACGGCCGGTACGTAGCCTACGAATCCGACGAATCGGGCCGGGGCGAGATCTACATCCAGTCCTTTCCCGAACCCGGCGTGCGCACCCAGGTGACCCGGGACGGCGGCGGGGCGCCTGTGTGGGCGGCCAACTCGGAGCTCTTCTATTGGAACGGAGATCGCTTCTTCGTCGTCCCTGTCGGCACCACTCCGGAACTGACAATAGGAGAACCCGAAGCACTCTTCACGGTTTCTCGCTATTCGACCAACTCGAGTCGAGAGTACGACGTCACCGCCGACGGCCGACGGATCATCATCGCGAAGATCCCGGAGGCCTCCCAGCCGCGCGAAGTGCAGGTCGTCCTCAACTGGTTCACCGAACTCGAGCGGCTAGCCGGTCCGGGCGGCGCCCGATGACCGATCCTCCGAGTGGAGTCCATCGCCGAGTCAAACCGCTCAAGGCAATCCCGATCGACGATTTGACGGAGGCGGCGGGCGCCGCCGGCGGTGTCAAGAGGCGGGAGCTCGATCCCGGCGACCGGGTCATCGTCTCGACCAGGAACTCGGTCTACTCGCTGACTGCGCGCGCGGACGGCGCCTTCGATGTCAGCGGAGGCTGGTTCGAACGCGAGGGAGCGGGATCGACGACGGTGGAGATCCTCGGCTGTACCGCGGGCGGGCATGCGCTCTTCACCGATCACATTGCGGCGCCCGGACTCTTCCTGGAGTTTGCCGATGGGCTGCGGACGACCCGCATCCGCAGCGTGCGGCGGATTGCAGGCGTCTGAGGCCACGTGACCCGCACCACGTTTCTTCCGGCCAGAACCATCCGAAGAAATACTTTCGTTCAGGAATGGAACCCCGGGGGGGTTGGGTTTTCTGTTCTGAGAACCCATATTGGTAGGACCGTTAATGGGAACGGCACATAGATCGCCTCCGAAAAAGAGGGAGAGACGCCATGCATATGCGTTTTGTGCGCTTCAAGGTCAAGGTGGGCAAGCTCTGGGAGTACGCGCGCTATTATGAGGACCGCGTCATCCAGGCCTTGCAGGAAACAGAGGGTTGCTTGTTCGCAAGCCTACTGCAACCCTCGGGCGACGACGACGAATGCGTGTCGATGACCATGTGGCGAAGCCAAGAGCTGGCCGAAGCATACGAAAAGAGCGGCCTCTACGATCAGATTCTTGACGAGAGCGACGAGTATCTGGCCGAAGCATCGGAGTGGCATGTCCGCCTTGCCGGAGATCCCGGGGGCACGGTGCCACCGCTTCAGGATCCCGAGATCGAGGCCTACCCGGTGGAGGTGGCGGCTTTCAGCGACCGTGCCGACCAGTTCTCGTCGCGCGGGATCTACCTGCGGATTGTGGCGGCGCGGGTTGAGCAGGGGAAGTTCGACGAGCTCAAGGAAACGTATGACCGCCAGATAAAACCGGATCTGATGGCGACCAAGGGGTGCCGGGCTGTGTTTTTGGTGGAAGGCGTCGGCGCCAGCTCGCGGGCGCTGTCGGTGACGGTGTGGGACAGCGAGGAGGACGCGATTCGCTACGAGCTGAGCGGCGCCTTCGATGAGAATGTTGCCAAGGTGAGCGAGTACTTTTCAGGTCTGTATCAGTGGAAGCTATCGCTGGCCACGGATAGCCGGCGAGAGAGTGTGAGCGGCAAGGACCTCGACGTGTCCGGGTATCAACAGGTCATCGGACGGAGATTAGGCGCCTGACCGTCAGCAGTTGATACCCGGTGAGAAGAGCGGGAAAACCGCTCGCGGTTTCTCCGCGGTTGAGATACAATCTCCCAGCCAAATCGAAATTTTCGACAGAGGAGGAAGAGATGGGTGGCATCAACACCGGAAGGTGGCTGCTTGGCGGGCTGGTGGCCGGGCTCTTTATTTTCATGTTCGAAGGCGTCTCGAGCATGTTCTACATGGAGGAGATGACCGTGGCGATGGAGGCCCATAACCTGTCGATGGATATGTCGGCCGGAGCGATGGTTTTTTTTGCCACGATCAGTCTCGTTTCAGGCCTGGTGCTGGTGTTCTTCTATGCCGCGGTGCGTCCGCGGTTCGGCCCCGGCATGAAGACCGCCGCCATCGTCGCGATCGGACTCTGGACCGGTGGCTATCTCATGACGCTTCTGGGCTACTGGTCGATGCACCTCTTCCCCAACGGGATGTTGGCGACCTGGGGGTTGATCGGATTGGTCGAGATGATCCTCGCCACAATTCTTGGCGCCTGGATCTACCGCGAGGATTGATCGAAACTGTTCCCCGGGTATCGAGTATGATCAGTACAAGACCGGTGAGTGGGAGAGGATGATGACCGAAACCATGCCGCGGCGCTCATTCGACGCGGACAACCTGATCCTTCGTGTGCAGAAGGAGCTCCCGGGGCAGATCAAGGCGATCCCCCCGGTGGTCGAGCACATCATGAGCCTGGTGCGCGAGATGGGCTGTGCAGGTGAGGGAGAGTTCGAGATCGAGGTTTCGCTGTACGAGGCGCTGGCCAACGCCGTCGAGCATGGGTGTGAGAACGACCCGGAAAAGAGCATCGAGGTTGTGGTTGCGTGCGATGTACAACGCGGCATGATCATCATCGTCCGCGACCCGGGCACCGGGTTCGACCCCGAGTCGGTGCCGAGCCCCGTGGTGGGCGAGAACATTTACAACGACAGCGGCCGCGGCATCTTTCTGATCAACGAGCTGATGGACGAGGTGCGCTTCGAAAAGGGTGGCACCGAAATCTGGATGATCAAGGTGGCCAGTAACGAAGAGACGAAGAAATAGGCGGCCCCGCGGGGCCGCCTGGTATCATTGCGCGATGAAGGTGCCTCATAGCTTCTTGTGGTTGGGTGCGCTACTGCTCCTTTCCTCATGCACCTCGGGTGGAGACTCCTCGAGCTCGTGGTCGAGGTCCTACCTCGCACCCCGCGATACGGTGATCGACGCGGTTGTCGATGTGCTCGAGGACGAGCATTATCTGGTGGATCTGAATCGCGATGCCGGTCGGATCGACGCGCAGCCGTCGCGGGAAAGGGCGGGCAGAAGGATCCACATGATGGTCCGCGTCGAGGAGAAGAAGGGCAGGGTGCAGGTGGACGTGCAGACCAGATCGCAGATGGACGGTGACATGAGGTCGGGACAGCTGGACGAGGCGCCCGTCCTCGAGTTCCTCCACGAGCTCGATCTGAGAATGCAGGGAATTCGAGACTGAGCAGGTCTATACTTCCTGAACGGTGAGAGGCGGAGGGCGCCCGAGCCGGAGATGGAGGGATGGATGAAGATCTCGGTTTTTTTTGCGGCTGCATTGGGTGTCGTACTGCTGATGTCGTGCGTGCCGACCGAACCCGTGGCACCCGTGGTTGAGAGAAAACCTCACGAGCTCGAGGCGCACGGCGACGTGCGGATCGATGATTACTATTGGTTGCGCGAGAGGACCAACCCGGAAGTATTGGCCTATCTCGAGGCGGAAAATACCTACACGGGGGCAGTGATGGCGCACACCGAGGAGCTCCAGGCCGAGCTGTTCGAGGAGCTCAAGAACCGCATCCAGCCGGATGAGGCAACCGTGCCCGCGCTGTTCAACGGGTACTTCTATTACAAGAGGTACGAGGAGGGGCTCGAGTACCCGATCCACTGCCGTCGAAAGGGCTCCGTAGAAGCGCCGGAGGAGATCATCCTCGACGTCAATCGGGTTGCGGAGGATCACGATTTTTGCTCGGTACGCGGGGTGGCGGTGAGCCCGAACACCAACCTGGTTGCATGGGCCGTCGATACGGTCGGGCGACGCAAGTACACGATTCATATCACCGATCTGGAAACTGGTGAGGCATTGACGGACGTGATCTCCGAGGTGACCGGCAACCTCGTCTGGGCCAACGACAGCCGGACCGTGGTGTACGCCAGGCAGGATCCAGAGACCCTGCGCTCGTATCAGATCCTTCGGCATCGACTGGGCACGCAGCCGTCCGAGGACGTACTGGTCTACGAGGAGACCGATCCCACCTTCAGCGTCTCCGTGTGGAAGACCCGGTCCGAGAAGTACATCATGATCGAGTCCGAGCAGACACTGGCCTCCGAGTATCGATTCCTTGATGCCGACAATCCGACAGGGGAGCTTCGGATGATTGCTCCCCGCGAGCGCGAAGTGGAATACAGCGTATCGCACGCAGGAGATCGCTTCATCATCAAGACGAATTGGGGAGCGAAGAACTTCCGCCTCATGGAAGCGCCGGTGTCGAGCCCGGGCCGGGCGAATTGGCGCGAGCTGATCCCGGGGCGTGACGACGTGTTCATCCAGGGCGTGGAGGTCTTCCACGACTTCATGGTGGTGACCGAGCGGCGCGACGGTCTTCGCCACCTTCGGGTTATTCCCTGGGGCGGCGGCGAGGAGTACGAGATCGAGTTTGACGAGCCAGCCTACGTCACCTGGGTTGATGAGAACCACGAGTTCGAAACCTCCGTGCTCCGCTACGGCTATTCCTCGCTCAACACGCCGGAGACGATCTACGACCTCGACCTGGTAACCCAGGAGCGAACCCTGATGAAGCAGGAGCAGATCCGCGGCGGTTTCGATGCCGCGAACTACTCCGTCGAACGGTTGATGGCGCCGGCTCGAGACGGCGTCGAGGTCCCGATCTCGCTCGTCTATCGAACGGGCATCGAACGCGACGGCTCCAACCCCATGCTTCTCTATGCGTACGGCTCCTACGGCTCGAGCATGGAGGCGTGGTTCCGGCCACATGTGCTGAGCCTCGTCGACCGCGGCTTCGTCTATGCCATCGCACACGTGCGCGGCGGCCAGGAGCTTGGGCGGTGGTGGTACGAGGATGGCAAGCTGCTCAACAAGAAGAACACATTCACGGACTTCGTC
>CAYPBC010000106.1:0-6651 GCA_964408845.1 uncultured Thermoanaerobaculia bacterium | reverse complement strand
TATACGACCCCTCCAACATCGAGATCCTGCATGCCGTCAACCAGGCGCTGCGCGCCCACACCCTTTTTCAGCGTGATAAGGAGTACATCGTCAAGGATGGCGAGGTGACCATCGTCGACGAGTTCACCGGCCGCTTGATGTCCGGCCGCCGCTGGTCGGACGGACTCCACCAGGCGGTCGAGGCCAAGGAGAAGGTCAAGATCCAGTCGGAGAATCAGACCCTGGCCACGGTCACCCTTCAGAACTACTTCCGCATGTACGACAAGCTCGCGGGGATGACGGGAACCGCCGAGACCGAGGCCGAGGAGTTCGAAAAGATCTACGGTCTCGACGTGTCGGTGGTCCCGACCAATCAACCGATGATTCGCGCTGATCACGCGGACGTGGTCTACAAGACCGAGAAGGAGAAGTTTCGGGCGGTGATCGACGAGATCCAGGGGTGCAACCAGAACGGGCAGCCGGTGCTGGTGGGCACAGTCTCGATCGAGAACTCCGAGAAGTTGTCAAAGCTCCTGCAGAGGCGAAAGATCAAGCACGTGGTCCTCAACGCCAAGTACCACGAGCGGGAGGCCGACATCATTGCCCAGGCGGGCCGCTTTGAGGCGGTGACCATCGCCACCAACATGGCGGGGCGCGGCACCGACATCGTCCTCGGCGGCAACCCCGAAGGGCTCGCCGCGATCGAGGCCGACCCGGCTGCCGACCCTGAGGAGCACGCTGCGGACATAGCTCGCTACGAGGCCACCTGCGTGGAGGAGAAGCAGCAGGTGCTCGACGCCGGCGGGCTCCACATTCTCGGCACCGAGCGCCACGAGTCGCGCCGCATCGACAACCAGTTGCGTGGCCGTTGCGGTCGCCAGGGCGATCCCGGATCGTCCCGCTTCTTCCTCTCGCTCGAGGACGATCTGATGCGCATCTTCGCCTCCGACTGGGTGCGCAAAATAATGGACCGGCTGGGAATGGAGGAGGACATTCCCATCGAGTCGAAGATGGTCTCGAAATCCATCGAAAGGGCACAGACCCAGGTCGAGGGCCGCAACTTCGAGATTCGCAAGCACCTCCTCGAGTACGACGACGTCATGAACAAACAGCGTGAGGCCGTGTACCGCCTGCGGCGCCGGATCCTCGAGGGGCTCGAGGGACGCAACTACATCCTCCGCGTGGTGGGTGAGATCGTCGAGTCCCAGCTCTACCAGTACTGCCCGGAGGAAGCCGACCCAGGCGACTGGGATACCGACGCCTTGGAAAAGGAATACAGGGCGTACTTCGGCCTGACAGTGGCCGATCTCGGCGTCGACTGGGAAACGGTCAACCGGCCGCAGCTCGAGACCCTGCTCGCCGACGGCGCTGCCGCGCAATACGAAACACGGGCTGAGAAGTTCGGTGAGGAGGAGCTCACCAGGCTCGAGAAGTTCCTACTTCTCGATACTGTCGACCGCCAGTGGAAGGACCACCTGCTGGCGTTGGACCACCTGCGTGAGGGCATCGGACTCCGAGCTTATGGCCAGCGAAACCCGCTCGTGGAGTACAAGCGCGAGTCCTTCGCCCTCTTCGAGGAAATGTGGGAGCGGATCGAGGATCACGTGGTCAAGTTTCTCTTCCACGCCGAACCCGTCGAGGACATGCAGCTGACACGGCGCGGCGTCCGCACCACGCTTTCGCATCCAGAGGCGGAAGGGCTTGCAAAGTCCCACGCTCAGCAGGAGCGGGCCGCGAACACACCGGTGGCCGCTCCCGACGCCAGGCCGATAACCGTCCGCAGGAACCAGCCAAAGGTCGGGCGCAACGATCCCTGCCCGTGCGGATCGGGCAAGAAGTACAAGCGGTGCCACGGTGCGGCGACCGCGGCCAAGGGGTAGGGCATGACTCGAGAGATTCCCGTCGGATTGACCTTTGATGACGTTCTCCTGGTTCCGTCGCGGTCGGAGGTCCACCCCAACGACGTCAATGTGTCGACAAAGTTGACCAGGGGTGGTGTGACGCTCGATCTGCCCATCGTGTCGGCGGCCATGGACACCGTCACCGAGGCCAACATGGCGATTGCCATGGCGCAGTTCGGGGGTCTCGGGATCATCCACAAGAATATGTCGATCGAGCGTCAGGCCGAGGAGGTGGACAGGGTCAAGCGTTCGGAGTCGGGCATGATCGTCGATCCGGTCACCATCCATCCCGAGCAGTCGGTTCGCGAGGCCCTCGACTTCATGGCGAGATACCGGATCTCGGGTATGCCGGTGGTCGATGCCCAGGGCCAACTCAAGGGCATCCTGACCAACCGCGATCTCCGGTTCTGCACCGAGTTCGAGAAACCGATTGCCGACTTCATGACCAAGGAGAATCTCATCACAGCGCCGGTCGGCACAACCCTCGACGAGGCCAAGACCCTTCTTCACAAGAACCGCATCGAGAAGCTGCTGGTGGTCGACGACCGCGGCAACCTCAAGGGGCTGATCACGGTCAAGGACATCAAGAAGGCTCACGACTACCCAAACGCCTGCAAGGACGAGCTGGGCCGGCTGCGGGTTGGCGCCGGGGTCGGAGTCACCGGGGATCTCGAGGAGCGCTGCGCGGCTCTCATCGAGCGCCACGTGGACGTGTTCTGCCTCGATAGCTCGCACGCCCACTCGCGCGGCGTGATGGACGCCACCGAACGCATCAAGGCGAAGTTCCCGGATACACCGCTCATCGTCGGCAACATCGCCACCGAGGAGGCGGCGCGAGATCTGATTGGTCTCGGTGCCGACGCGCTCAAAGTGGGCATCGGACCCGGCTCGATCTGCACCACGCGGGTGGTGACCGGCGCCGGTATGCCCCAGATCACGGCAGTCCGGGCTTGTGCCCGGGCGGCGCGTGAGCACGGTGTGCCGGTGATTGCGGATGGCGGTATCCGATTTTCAGGCGACATCACCAAGGCGCTCGCGGCCGGGGCCGATGTGGTGATGATCGGCTCGCTCTTTGCCGGGGTGGAGGAATCGCCGGGAGAGCAGATCCTTTACCAGGGGAGAACATTCAAGGCCTATCGCGGAATGGGCTCGATCGGCGCGATGAAGAAAGCCGAGGGTTCGGGCGATCGATATTTTCAAGAAGGGGAGGAGGCGACCAAGCTGATCCCCGAGGGCATCGAGGGTATGGTCCCGTACAAGGGGCCGCTGGCCGATCAGCTAACCCAGCTGGTGGGCGGCCTTCGCGCCGGTATGGGTCTATCGGGTTGCTCCGACCTGCCCGAGCTCCATTCGAATGCCAAGTTCGTGAGGGTGACAGGCGCCGGGCTCAAGGAGTCACACGCCCACGATATCGTGGTCACCAAGGAAGCGCCGAACTACCGGATCGACTAGTCGAATTCTCAATTCTTAATTCTTAATTCTCAATTACCTTCCCGGGGAAAATCGACCTCTGGGAAGGTTGGGTCGGAATTCAAAACTGGTCAATTGAGAATTCAACATTGAGAATTGAGGCGCGTCAGCGCCTCTGCTATCCTCCGCCCCATGAAGAAGGCACTCATCACCGGCATTACCGGGCAGGATGGTTCGTATCTCGCTGAGCTCCTGCTCGACAAGGGTTATGAGGTTCACGGGGTGGTGCGCCGCTCCTCGACCTTCAACCGCGGTCGGATCGATCACCTCCGCAAGGGGTTGTTGGGCGTTCGGCACATCCGGCTCCACTACGGCGACCTCGGCGACACCGAGTCGCTGACCAACGTCTTGGCCGAGGTGCGGCCGGACGAGATATACAACCTCGCTGCCCAATCCCACGTCGGGATCTCGTTCACCATGCCCACCTACACCGGCGACGTGTCGGGGCTGGGTGTGGTGCGGCTGCTCGAGGGCGTGCGACAGGTTGTTCCAGAGGCGCGGTTCTACCAGGCGTCATCCTCCGAGCTGTTCGGCAAGGTGTACGAGGTTCCGCAGAGCGAGGACACGCCGTTCCACCCGCGCTCGCCGTACGCTGTGGCCAAGCTCTATGCTCATTGGGCGACCATTAACTTTCGCGAGGCGCACGGCATCTTTGCAGCCAATGGCATCCTCTTCAACCATGAATCCCCGCGGCGTGGTGAGAACTTCGTCACCCGCAAGATCACGCGGGCGGTGGCGGAGATCGCGACCGGCACGCGGGATTGGGTATCGCTCGGCAACCTCGAGGCGCGCCGCGACTGGGGGTTTGCGGGCGATTTCGTGGACGCCATGTGGCGCATCCTCCAGACCGACGAACCGGATGATTGGGTGGTTGGGACCGGCGAGGAGCACTCGGTGCGCGAGTTCTGCGAGCTGGCATTCGGTCTGGCAGGCATAGATCTGGAGTGGAGCGGAAGCGGCGTCGACGAGGTCGGACGAGATCGAGCCACCGGGACCAAGCGCGTCGTGGTGAACTCCAGGTATTTCCGTCCCGCCGAGGTGGATCGTCTGCTTTCGGATTCGACCAAGATCCGACGTGAGCTCGGTTGGAAGCCGCGCGTTGGCTTCGAAGAGCTGGTGAAGTTGATGGTTGATGCAGATCTTGAAGCGGTTAGCGTTTCCTGACGCGCTTCGCTCCCGGCTCGTGAACACCATATTGAGCTTCATTTTCCGCGCCGTGCGCGTGCGCGCGCCCAGCGCGGAAAATGAAAAATGGAAAGTTGTCAAAGGCGTCTCGTCGACATAGGATGCCGGAGCCTGGAGGATGCTGATGAAGATCGTCGAATGCGTACCAAATATCTCTGAGGGACGACGATCGGAGGTTTACAACGCGGTTGCCGACGCGGCGGCCTCGGTGACCGGCGTCCGATTGCTCGACGTGGATCCGGGGATGGAGACCAATCGTACGGTCATCACCTTCGTGGGTGAGCCCGAAGCGGTCCTCGAAGGCGCATTCCAACTCGTGGTTGCCGCGCGCGGACTCATCGACATGCGCACCCATCACGGCGCCCACGGCCGGATGGGCGCGGTCGATGTGTGCCCGTTCGTGCCGGTGGCCGGTGTCACCATGGACGAGTGCGTCGAGCTCGCCAACCGCCTCGGAAAGAGAATTGGGGACGAGCTCGAGCTGCCGGTATACCTCTACGAGTTCGCCGCCACCAGACCAGAGCGGCGGTCGCTGGCCGACATCCGCCAGGGCGAGTACGAGGCGCTGTCCAAGAAGCTCGAAGATCCCGAGTTTGTTCCGGACTTCGGGCCCACGAATTTCGTGCCCGAGTTCGGCGCCATGGTGATCGGGGCTCGAAAGTTCCTGGTCGCCTACAACGTCAATCTCAACGTTACCGACAAGCGTTGGGCCAATCGGGTCGCCTTCGATGTGCGCGAGAAGGGTCGCATGGTCGCGGGCCCTGACGGCAAGAAGGTGCAGCAGCCGGGAATGCTCAAGGCGGTTCGCGGTGTCGGGTGGTACATCCCCGAGTACGGTTGTGCCCAAGTGTCGATGAACCTGATTGACCTCGACGTCACGCCCGTTCACGTCGCCTTCGACGCCTGCGAAGAGAGCGCGGGCGGAAGAGGGATCAGGGTGACCGGATCGGAGCTCGTCGGGCTCATCCCCAGGGGGGCGATCCTCGACGCCGGTCGCCACTATCTCGGGCGTATGGGCCGGTCCCGGGGCGTACCAATGGTCGATATCATCCACACCGCTTCGCAGACCCTGGGTCTGAACGAGGTTTCGAGCTTCGAACCCGGAGAGAAAATTATCGAGGACATCCTCGCCCCTGAACGGCCGCTGGCCTCGATGACCGTGCAGGAGTTCGCCGACGAGACCTCCCGGGACTCGGCGGCGCCGGGCGGCGGATCAGTGGCCGCTCTCGCAGGCGCCCTGGCCGCTTCGCTGGCGGCGATGGTGGCAAATTTGCCCCATCCCAAGGGTGCATTTTCTGATGTCCGCGACGATCTCGAGGAGATCGCGATTCGCGCGCAGGAGCTCAAACAGGAGCTATTGGACGCAATCGATGCCGATACCTGGGCCTTCCAGGCGCTGATGGCAGCGGCCAAGGTGGTCGGACCGGAGCGCGACAACGCGGTCCGCGAGGCGACCCTCGGGGCGGCCCGAGTTCCACTCGAGGTGGCGGAGGCGTGTCCAGAGATCGTGGATCTGTGCGCTCGCTCTCGCGAGCTCGGGATGAAGGCGTCGGCGTCCGATGCGGGGGTGGGCGCCGGGATGGCGCGCGCTGCGGCGCTCGGGGCGGCGATGAACGTGCGCATCAACCTTTTGGAAATCACGGAGGATCCCGAGGCGGCAGAGATGTTGGAGCGAGCCGATGCGGCCCTCCGAACGACCCGCGCCCGCGCCGATGACCTCGAGTCGGCGGTCTGGTCAGGTCTCGGAGGCGACGTCAGCGATCTGTAAAAAGAAGGTCCGCACGGTTCTCCATCGGCGCGATCGAGGATACAAATGAACACGGGAGTGAGCGGAAAGTTTTGAGTTTTGAGTTTTGAGTTTCCATCACCCCCCGCTTCCTTGGGCGGGCCCGGGATAACTAAAAACTAAGAACTAAGAACTAAGAACTAACTGGGGGCTCGAAGGTGGCGGTGAGCACGGATTATCAAGCGACGACAACAGAAACAGCCGGGACCGTTGCGGTGATCATCGCGCGGGTGGTGGTGCCTCTGTGGTTGTTCACCGGGGCGGTCCTCAAGATCATCGACCTCAGCCCCAGCCACCTCCCGGCCGCGCTCATCAGGTGGTTGGGCGGCA
>CAYPBC010000105.1:3448-6658 GCA_964408845.1 uncultured Thermoanaerobaculia bacterium | reverse complement strand
TCCACCTGTGCTTCCTCGGCCACTCCCACATCCCCGGCATCTGGCAGTGGCCGGTGGACGACGTGGTGACCATGTTCGGCGAGACCACGGTCATGCAGACGCCGTACGAGGCGAACTCCACTCCGCAGTCCAACCGCGCTCGCAAGGCCGCCCAGTACGCCGCCTCGATCGATGATGTCGAGCGGATCCTGTGGGAGAAGAACAACGGCATGTACACCAACGACTGGCCGATCGCC
The DNA here is from genome assembly GCA_964408845.1 of uncultured Thermoanaerobaculia bacterium. Taxonomy (GTDB): domain Bacteria; phylum Acidobacteriota; class Thermoanaerobaculia; order Thermoanaerobaculales; family Sulfomarinibacteraceae; genus Sulfomarinibacter. The sequence continues at coordinate 6,422 of CAYPBC010000105.1, read as the reverse complement.
GACTTCAAAACCGGCGAGGTAGCCATCCTCCTCCTCGGGACCAAGGAGAAAAAGCTCTGGCGCACGTCCGAGGACATGAGCCCCTTCGGCACCCCCGGCTTTCTTTGGGCCAACAATAACCCGCGTGACCCGGAGGTGCGCAAGGAGTATGTGGCCCAACCCGACGACCGCCCCTTTGACCTCATGTTTTCGCCCTGGAACCGCGACATCGCCTTCAACGAGTTCTACCAGGAGCACAAGGGCACAATTGACGCCAACGCCGGCGTCGCGCTGTGGGCCTCGTCGCCAGTCAACCGCGCCCACGCCTGCGACGGTAAGATCACGACCACCGAGATGGCCAACCAGATGGTCTTCCTTGCCCATCACGGCAAGGTGACGCTGCGCGAGAAGTTCCCCACCAAGGGCTGGCGCTACCTGCCGGATCTGCCCGGTGCCGAGCCCCACCTCAGCCTCGGCTACTCGGTCGTGAGCCCGGTCTTCATCGCCGATCAACTCAGGGCCGCGCGGGCTTCTCAGGAAGCTGTGGCGGCCGAAGGGGATGCGCAGGAGCTCGAGCTCGGCGACCTCGAGGACGAGTTTGGAATTTCCAAGAAGGACCTGTGGCGCGGTACCGTTGAGCCCGCGTCGCCCGCCGAGAGCTGGTTTGTCAGCGCCACCGCCGCCTACTGGCGGCTGCTCGAGGGCCTCCCCGACGACGATTCTGCCGCGGCTGCGGAGGAGCTGGCGGAAGAGCTTGCAGCCCTCGAAGCGCGATACCTCTACACCGAGTCCCGCGAGGAGGGCCTGACCGCCCTCGATGGCCACCGCGCCTACGACCGCTACGCCCCCTACCTCCTGCCGCGGATCAAGGGTACCTTCGCCCTCCACCAGCTGCGGCTGCTGTTGGGCAACGACGTCTTCTTCGATGTGATGGCGACGGCCCACGATCGCTACCGCGGGCGCAAGATGTCCACCGAGGATTTCCTCGCGGTCGCCGAGGAGGTTTCAGGGCGCGAGCTGGCGGCCTTCGTCGGTCAGTGGCTCAATCGCACCGGCCTGCCACAGGTGCGGCCAACGGTGGAGGTCAGAAAGACCCGCGGTGGGGGATGGGACCTCGTCGTCGGTGTCACGCAGAGTGGCGAGCTCTACCGGTTTGTGACCCACCTTGAGGTGGAGGCGGGTGAGGAGCGGTCAATCCACCGAATCGAGGTCGCCGGCAAGCGGGCCATCTCGCTCCACTTCGACGAACGCCCGACCCGGGTGGTCTTCGACGCCCTCCACGACATCCCGGTCGAGCACGGGAGCTTCTACGTGTGGCGCAATCTCATTGACGACTTCCACGACACTCTGATCGTCTACGGCACCGCGCGCCAGATCGAGGCCAACCACACCATGGCCCGGCGCTGGCAGGAGCGGGTCGCCGACACCTACATCGAGATCCTGCCGCTGTTGGTCAAGGACGCCGAGCTCGGCGCCGACCGTGCGACGACCCACGATCTCATGGTGATGGGGACCCTTGACGACAACGCCGTCTTCAGCAGGGTTCCCGAGGATGTGCCCGTTCGCTTCGGCCGTGATCACTTCGAGTGGATGGGGGAGAGCTACGGTGAGCCTGATGATGGCCTCTTCCTCGTGCTGCCAAACCCGTCGAACCCGGACAAGGTCATGTACGTGCTCGCCGCCAACTCGGGGATGGAGCTGTATCACATGACCGAGCAGTACCACCGCGGCATCCCGCAGTGGGCGCGCTTCAAGGGCGGCGAGATCGTGGATAGCGGGTATTACGAAAGGCCGGGATTCGTCATCGCGTTACCGGTTAAGAGTGAAGAGTGAAGGCCTGCTAACTGGCATTTTTCTGACTCGAAGGCCTTAACCCTTAACCCTTTACCCTAAACTCCTCTCACGTGCGGACGGGGTGTCGGCGATTCAAGCCGGCGGGTGGTTGAGGTCCGCGAGTATCTGCTCTAAGGCCGCATTGAACTCCTGCGGCCGCTCGATCATCAGGAAGTGGCCGACGCCGTCCATGGTGACGACCTCGAAGTCCTCGTGGTAGGCGCGATTGCCCTCGACGTTGGTGGCGTTCATGGTCGAGTTGATGCAGCGGATGGGGATGGCGGCCGGAACCGCGGTGAAGGCCGCCGCCGCATCGTAGTCGATAAAGCCACGCATCAGGGCGATGCCGATCTCGGACGGGCCCTCACTCATGTCGGTAGCGATGCGCTCGACCAGCGCCGGGTCCGCCCCCTCCGGAAACATCGAGGTGACGAAGCCCCTGCAAGTGCCGGGGAAGTCGCTCTCGAATCCCGCCAGGAAGGGCGCCACCTCCTCGGGGTCGTACTTCAGATCGGCATCCTGGAGGGTGTCGACACCGACTACGCCGATGACCCTCTCGGGCATCAACCGCGCCGCTTCGAGCACTACCGGTCCGCCCATCGAGTGGCCGATCAGGATCACCCGGTCAAGGTCGAGCGTTTCGACCACCGCTTCGACATCGGTGCCAAAGGCCATCAGCGGCCAGCCCTCGCGCTCCATCCCGGACTTGCCGTGCCCGGCGAGGTCGATGGTGACGACGGTGTGGGTTTCGCTGAACGTCGCCGCCTGAGCCGCCCAATAGGTCTGGTCGCACATCCAGCCGTGGACAAAGACCAGCGCCGGCGAGCCTTCACCAGACGCCGTGTAGGCAATCGAAACCCCGTCGGGTGCGGTGGCGACACCGGGACCGGCCGCCGGGCCGGCGGGCACCGGCGGCGCAGCGGTTTCCTGGGGAGACCCGCCGCAGGCAAGGACAAAGGCGAACACTACGATCAAAATGAAGTGTTTCATACGACCTCCAGAGAGGGGAACATTTTAGTCGAATTAGGAATTAGGAATTAGGAATTTCGGAAATGCCTCGGGAAACGGCCCGCATTCACCGGCGGTGCCTGCGCGCGTTCATTGGAGGTGCCTGGCATCCTCTCGGGAAGCGCTCCGAAGGACCGAGCGCCTCGCCGTCGGA
>CAYPBC010000105.1:0-3348 GCA_964408845.1 uncultured Thermoanaerobaculia bacterium | reverse complement strand
GTGCCTGGCATCCTCTCGGGAAGCGCTCCGAAGGACCGAGCGCCTCGCCGTCGGAAGCGCGTTGCCGGAATCCGGGCACGGAGACGGATGTCAGTCGGTCGCGGCCTTATCCCCAGATGGACCTGGCTGTGCCAGAAGCCGGGCGATGGTCCGCAGATCCATCCACCACTGCGACTTGGGGCGCTGGTGCTCGGAGTCCACGTGCCGCCGCAGGGTTTCGAGTTCTGAGAACTCCACCTTGCCGTCACTGAGACCGATCGCGAGCGCACCGTCGGTCCCCGCCTCGGCCTCGTCGATGAGGCGCTCGACGCAGCGTTTGGCGAGGCGGGTGGCGAGGATACGGTCGAACGGGCTGGGGTTGCCTCCCTGCTGCAGGTGACCGAGGATGGCTTGTCGCACATCGAAGAGATCGCCCCCCTCCTCCTCGAAGAGCGAGACCATGAACTGGGTGTTGTAGCAGGCGCTGGCCTCCTCGTTGCGGATCATCAGGCCGAGGCGTTTGCCGCTCGAAAAACCGGAGGCGAGGTCGTCGACGTCTTTCTGGAGATCGGCGATGGTGACCCCCTCCTCGTTGAGATAGACCCGCTCGGCGCCGCTCGCGATTCCGGCCATCAGGGCAAGGTAACCGCAGTAGCGGCCCATCACCTCGACCACGAAGCAGCGCCGCGACGCCACCGCCGACTGCTTGATCTTGTCCACCGCCTCGACAATGGCGTTGAGCGCGGTGTCGGCACCGACTGAGAGCTCCGACCCCGGGAGGTTGTTGTTGATAGTTGCCGGCAGACAGATGATGGGAATACCGAACGCCGGAAACGCCTCGCGTTTTCGTGCCAGGCGGAGCGCGGCGTCGTAGCCCGACCATCCCCCGATCATCAGGATGCCGTCGATCGAGAGATCCTCGATGTTGCGTGCGATGGCGTAGAAATCCTTGCCGCGTGGGATCGTGCGGTTGGTGCCGAGCTCGCAGCCGCCGGCCGTCGTCCAACCGCGGACGCTCATCCACCCGAGCTCTTCGATGTCACCGTCGATCAGACCCCGAAATCCGTGGCGGATACCGAGCACCTGATGGCCCTCGTCGAGGGCGAGGCGAACGGCGGCGCGGGCGGCGGTGTTCATGCCGGGCGCCGGACCACCCGACGAGAGGACCGCGAGGCGCAGCCGGCGTTGGCCGGGTTCGGGTGGGTTGGGTAGGGACCGCAGAAGGGTCTGCAGAGTGTCGATATTGTCCGAAAAGCTGCCCCCACGCAGCCGCAGCGCCTGGTTGGAGTCGTGGTTGTTGATTGCTTCGGCGATGTCACGGGTGGCTTCGACACAATCCATCAGAGGCCGGCGGGTGATCCGGTTGTGGCGCACGCCGACGAGTTGCGGCGTCGATTCCGAGCCGGCCGCCATCACCTCGTGGACCGCGGCATTTCCGAGCAGCGTTCCCATCAGACGGTCGTATGCCGAGGGGGCGCCACCACGCTGCACGTGGCCGAGGATGGTGATACGGACCTCCTCCTCCATCTGCTCCTCGAGGATCTGTTTGACGCTGTCGGCTGTGATCGGGCGTCCTTCGTTGTCGATCGCACCCTCGGCGATGATCACGATGCTGTCGCGGCGGCCGGCCTCGCGGCCGGCGCGCAGACGCCGCGGCAGGATCTCGGTCAATGAGTCGCCGGCGGGCGGCGCTTCGGGGATGACGACCGCATCTGCGCCGGTCGCGAGACCACTCATCACGGCCAGATAACCACAGTGGCGGCCCATGACCTCGACCACAAAGGTGCGCTGATGGCTGGCTGCGGTGGCGCCGATGCCGTCCACCGCCTCGGCTATTCTGTGCAGCGCGGTGTCGGCGCCGATCGACATGTCGGTGCCGGCCATGTCGTTGTCGATCGATGCGCCGATGCCGGCGAGCGAAAGATGTTGATGCCGCTCGGCCGCCTCTGCGGGGATCCGGCCCTGCTCCAAGAGCTCTGCAATCAGCTCGGGCCACTCCCGGTGGAGGAGGTCGGCGGCGGTCAGACTGCCGTCGCCGCCCATCACGATGAGGCGGTCGATTCCGTGCTCGACGAGATTCTGCACGGCGCGAAGCCGTCCCTCCCGCGTCCGGAACGCATCGCTGCGGGCGGTGCCGATCACGGTGCCGCCCATGTGCATCATGCCGCCGACCGCGTCCCAATCCATGGGTCTGAACGCGTCGCCGCCCTCGACCAGCCCGCGATAGCCCTCGCTGACGGCGATGGCGTCCATGCCCAGCTCGAGGGCGGTGCGGACCGCCGCCCGCAGAGCCGCGTTCATTCCCGGCGCATCGCCGCCGCTGGTCAGGATGGCGAGCCGGTGTGTGTGCTGTTGCTTGTCGTTCATCGATTCCCTCAGTCTCGTCTAATCGAGCGGGTATTCTAACCCGCACTTCTCGTCACGTCGCGTGGCGAGGTGGTGAGGTATTTGGATGAACCCCGATACTATTCAATGATTGCCGGCATGTGCAGTCGAGACGCCTGCACCACGAGGACAGTAGGGCAGTCTTGTAGCGCAGCCGTCTCGGCTGCACGATATCAAGCAAACAGAATTGGTGGTTATGAAAACGCCGAAAACGCTGCTCGAACGGCGGCGACCAGGACGATGATCGCGAACAGGCGCTTGATGGCGATCGCCGACATCCTGGTTTCGGCGAGGTGTGCCCCAGCCAGGCCGCCGATGAGAACGGCGACGGCGAGGGGGGCAGCGATCTGAAGATCCACCGCCCCGCGCAGCCCGTGCGCGGCGAGCCCGGCGATCGAAAGAATGAGTACCGTGGCCGAGCTCATGGCCGCGACCTCGCGCGGACCCGCCCACCCGAGGAGCAGGATCAGCGGCCCAAGAAAGATGCCGCCGCCGATACCGAGGAAACCGGAGGCGAGGCCGATGGCGATGCCTGCCGGGACAGCCACCGCCCACAGCTGCGCCGTCGGCGGCGGGACAGGCACCTCGGTGCTGGTGGCCGATTTCAGCATCGCCGCCGCGGCCGCCACCAGACCGACGGCGAGCACCGCCAAAAAGAGGCGGCGCGGCGCGGTGATGAGCCCGCCGACAAAGGCGGCTGGGATCGCAGGGATCAGGAACGGCAGCAGGATGCCGGTCCGCAGACGGCCGGCGACGCCGAAACGAAGCAGGGCGGCGCCGGTGACGACGATGTTGAGGGCGAGGGCGGTGGACGGCATGGCCTCGGTGTCCATACCAAAGAGAGTCATCAACGCCAAGTAGCCGGTGCCGCCGCCAAGCCCGACCGCGGCGTACGCTGCTGCCACCAGCGCGCACAGCGGGGCCAGCAGCAGCATCATCGTCGTCGTCACGGCTTGATTGTGCCATGAACCGTTTCCGTGCCCG
>CAYPBC010000104.1:0-6662 GCA_964408845.1 uncultured Thermoanaerobaculia bacterium | reverse complement strand
AAGAACTGATTAAGGGGTGGGCATTGAGAATTGAGAATTCAAAATTGAGAATTCTCCGTGCCTTCTTTCTGCCACAATCTTCCTCGAGGTTGCCTTGTTCGCTCATCGAGTGACCCGAATCACCGGTTGTCATGGGAATGGATGGTGAATCGGCGGCGGCGTTTTGGCTTCTGGCCGATTCTGGTTTAACATGCTGCGCGGGAACCGAGTTCTCGCAGATCGATGGGGGGCGAAAAGGTGAACAAGATCGAAAGCCGACCGGAAGAAACCTCCAACAACCAGATCCTGTTTCCGATGGCGGTCGGGGTCCTCTTTCTCGCGGTTCTGGTGGCGGGCGCGCTTCTCGGCTGAATCCGCGACACTGAGGAAGACGGGGCGGCAGGCAGCCGCCCCAGGTTCTGCTGTTCTACGAAAAGTCGGTCACGTACTCCCCATTCCGAATCAGATCGAGCGTCTCACCGTCGGTGCGGATGAGCACCACGCGGGCCGCGTTCACCCTCGGCTGGAGCTCCTTTAGATAGACGTGGTCCTGGTGCATGACAGCTTCCGGTCGGGAGAAGTCCGCCGGTCCCACCTGCCCCCCGAAGTGCTCGCTGCGGCCGAAGGCGAGGTGGAGGCCGAGCTTCTCGTCGAGCAGGACCTCGCCGATGGGGGAGACACCGAAATCTGCGAGAACGCCCAGGCCGAGCTCCGCGAGATTGCCTCGCGCGGGCTCCGCCGCGAGGCGATTGGCCTCAGCCTCGGACTCCGGCCCGAAAGAGAGAATCTTCACTGCCCGGTTGTTCTCGATGGCGAAGAGCACAACCTCGTTTCCGAACTGAACCGGGAGCGTGCCGCTGCTGGTGGTCGGGTCACCCTCCAGCTCGCCATCGTAGGGGACGATGTAGGCCTCGCCCGACGGCAGGTTGCCTGCGGTTCCCTTTCCGGGTAGCAGACCCCCCGATGCGTGGGCCGTGCGGTGGCGAAGGTCGAGGTGTAGCTCGTACTCTGTCGAGCCGTCGACTATGAAGAGAAAGTCGGCGCTGACACTGTCATCGAGAAGACCCTTGAGGTAGTTCACGCGGCGGTTGACCTCGGTGTAGTCGAGTCGCAACGCAGCCACCATCTCGCGTGAAAATCCGGGCATGGTGGCGGCGCGGAAACCGAGGCGCGGCGCCATCATCTTCAAGGGCGCGGTGGTCGAGAACTCGGTCGGAGCGATGATCAGAGAATGCCTCGAGAGCACCGCCTCCATGGGCTCTTCAAGCTGGCCGGTCATGTCTTCGATGTGATCGGGAACAGTGTCCCCCGACCACGGCCACGCCACCGCCGGCAGATCGGCGTTGTTGGAATGGACGTTCGGGTAGAGGAAGAGAGAGACATCGAGTCCGTGGTCGGCCTGCGAGGATGTCAGCTCGCGAACCCAACCCGCCGCCAGCGATCTTCGTTCCTTCCAACGCGGGTTATCCGCCACCTCATCGTCAGGAAGATCGACAATTACTGCCAAAGACCGATCCTCCTCACGAGGCTGGAAAACTCTGGATACGAGAGAAACTAACTCTTCGGTGGTCAGTCTGTTATCAGTCATAAGACCTTCTCTATTTTCATTTCTTTCTGCTGCGATCTTCCGAAGATCGCAGCAGAAAGAAATGAACAGCCTCAATCTACAATCTCCACCGAAATCTCATCATACCAGTCAATCGATCCTGGAAGCCCGATGGCGATAATTCCCGAGTGGCGGCGCCGGATCGAGTCGAACGGGTGGCCGCGGACGGTCTGGACGAGGCCGCCGTCGCGCCAGCCGGTAATCTCGAACCACAGGTCAAGGGGGCCGAGATCGCGATTGCAGCGGTTGCCGGCGTTGATCTCGATCAAGACCTGGGCAAACGGCCTGAAGATTTGAACCGAAGTCCACCGGTAGGTCACGCACTCGGAGACACGCGGAGTGGGGGAGGGCGGGCGCTTGGTTGGGGGGGCGGGCGATGTCGGCCACGGTGTCGGCCGTGGTGTCGGCGTTGCCTCGGGAATCGACACCGTAACCCACGCGGAGGCTCGTTCGACAACCGTGATGGCCAAGGGGGTCGGTGTCGGTGTTTCGCTGAGCAGGACCGTGGCTCCCGGTTGTTCAACCGGTGCCTCGTCCTTCCGCGAAACCATGGCGAGGATGACCGCGAGCAGCAGGACCGCGGCGGCGGCCAGGACGACCGGTGCCGGTCCGCCCCGCTTCCTCCGGGCGCTCGAAATGCGGAAACCTGGAAGCTCGTCGTTCACTCCAACACGGTATCCCAAATTTGGTTGGGTTGATTCTTGACGCAGTGCGGCATCGCGGGTAATCTGTGACGGCCACGGTCGCGGCGGTAGATGGGAGGACGAAGATGAGGTGGGTGGTCTTCAATCAGAAGGGCGGAGTCGGCAAGTCGACGATCGTCTGCAACCTGGCCGCGGTGAACGCCCGCGAGGGACGCCGCACACTGGTCGTCGATCTCGATCCTCAGGCCAATGCCAGTCACTACCTGCTCGGTTCGGACGCCGAGGAGGCGAGCCCGAACCTGACTCAGTTCTTTGAGCAAACTCTCGGCTTCAAGCTGTTCCGAGACGGCTCCAAGGACTTCATCCATCACACCCGCTTCGAAGATCTGCACATCATGCCGGCAGACCTCGGGCTCGAGGAGTTGCAGGCCAAACTGGAGGCCAAGCACAAGATCTACAAGCTGCGTGACGCGCTTAACGAGCTCGAGGATTATGACGATGTCTTTCTCGACACCCCCCCCGCCTTCAATTTCTACACTCTGTCCGCTCTTATCGCGGCTGACCGCTGTCTGATCCCATTCGACTGCGATGATTTTTCGCGCCGCGCCCTGTATAACCTCCTCGAGAACGTCGACGAGGTTCGCGAGGACCACAACCCGGACCTCGAGATTGGTGGCATCGTGGTCAACCAGTTTCAGGCCCGCGCACGCCTTCCGCAGCGGGTGGTGGATGAGTTGATTGGGGAAGGTCTGCCGATCCTCGGCCCGTTCATTTCCTCATCGGTCAAGGTGCGCGAGTCGCACGAGGCGGCGAAGCCCCTGCCGTACATGGCACGCTCGCACAAGCTCACGGGACAGTTCGAAGCGCTCCATGCAGAGATTACGAGCTGTTAGCAATTCACGACAAACAGGTAGCCCGAAGTGGTCGATGACCCAGCCGCGAAGCGGCGACAGATTCATAGCCTGGGGCGTGAGCCCCAGGAGGATAGACGCTCAATACCGTCGAGCCCGGAACGGGCGACAGATGTGTTCGTATGTCTGTCGCCGCTTCGCGGCTTGCTCGTATTTGGCATGCCTTTCCTGGGGCTCACGCCCCAGGCTAAATATCTGTCGCGCCTTCGGCGCTGGCACGTCCGCACAAGCTCACCAAGCGGTTCGAGAAGCTTTACAGGTTCCTTTAGGCTCAGTGAGCGCATTTCCGCATCCGCGCGTTTCCGGTAAACAGTTAAGGGTAAAGGGTAAAGGGTAAAGGGTTAAGGCCAGACCTACCCCGGATGAGCGGTCCGCTGTAGGTCTTAACTCTTTACTCTTAACCCTTAACCTGCTCACTTTACCGGCTGATAGATTTCGGTCACCAGCTCGTCCTCGGCCGTGTTGCCGGGATCGCTGACAAAGATGTCCCAGCGGCGGCCGTTGCCCTCCAGCTTGTGGGCGGTCATAAAGGCCTCGGCCTTGCGGTAGGTGTCATCGAGCCCGGTGTACGGACCCACGTGTACGGCCCGCACCACGCTGCCACCATAGGTTTCGCCCATTCGTACGGCTGATCCAGGACCGGCGCCCCGTGTCGGAGTGCCGCTCACCGGCAGTCCGGCGTCGAAACCGTATCCCCGGTCGTCCCAGTAGTTGTTGATGGCAACTGGTTGGCCTTCGATCTGCAAGCGGTTGGCGGAGACGAACACCGCCACGCGTCCGTAGGCCGCGCCGAGGGCGACCGCGATGTCGGCGGGTTCGCGGCTGCTTTCGCCGGTGCTGTAGGCGACGGTGGTCGACTGGACCTCGGTGATGCCGATGTCGATATCCGACCAGTCCACTTTCGGCAGATCCTCGGCGATCCGTTTGAGGTTCGCGAGGCCTTGCGCGTAGAGCGGCCCGAGCTGCCGGTCGAGGATCAGACCGAAGTAGCGGCCGACAAGGTTGATCCCGAAGTCGGTGTCAAAGGACCATGTGAGACGGGTGCCGCCGTCTTCCGGCTGCAGCAGGTAGGCCACCTGCGCATCTCCCCCCCGGCCGATGTCGAGTTCGATGTCGACGCGTTCATAGGGAGAGCTGGCGATGATGGTCTGGCTACCGGTTTCGGGCTTCGGATCGGGGATGGCCCAGGTGATTTTCGAGCCGACACCGAAGTCCGGCCCGTCGTAGGCGTAGTCGGCATCCGGGTTCACGGCGACGAATGGCGACCAGTCGTTGAAGTTCCTGAAGCCGTTGACCTGGGCGAATACCGCACACGGCGTCGCGTCGATCGCCACCGAGCGCTCGACGTGCCGGGTCTTGGGCAGCAAGAAGCCGATGACCACCAGGATGACTACGACGGCGACGAGCGCGATCAGGATTTTCTTGAGCACCTTCATGAGACCCTCCTCTGTTCAAACCGCGGACCGGTGGGGTTCACCCCATCCTCTGAATTCATGCCCGTGGTGTATTTACCGGCAGGATAGCACGTGACATGCGATCGTCATGCCGGAGTGATCGGGGCCACGTTTCTGTCCTTCTTATCCCTCTATAGTGGATGTGGTGCCACCGAGGCGCCCGAGGGAGGAAGAGATGTTCAAAAAGGACGGCAGCGAATCATCGGCTTCACAGCCGCAAACGACACAGACTCCCGGTGGACGAACGGCGGCGCCCCGCAAGGGTGGCGAACCCGCGATGATCGGACCATCGATTACCATCAAGGGTGACGTCTCGGGCGACGAGGATCTCGTGATTCAGGGTCAGATCGAGGGCAAGGTGAACCTGGCACAGCACAACGTGACGATCGGTCCGGATGGCCGTGTCAAGGCCGATGTCCACGGGCGCACCGTGGTCGTGGAGGGCGAGGTCGAAGGCGATTTGCGAGCGCAGGAGCAGATCATTCTCCGCCACACCGCCAAGGTCCAGGGCAGCATCGCCGCACCAAGGGTGTCGCTCGAGGACGGCGCAGTGTTCCGGGGCGGCATCGAGATGGATGCTTCGGGGAAACCCCTGAAGCCCGCCACCGAACGGGTTGCACCAATGAACGATGTGACCGCAGAGGTGGATCGGTCGGGAAAACCCGCCCCCGCCTCAGGGAATGCCGGCAAGACCGTCACAGCCTAGCTGTGGGAATCCACAACTAGACCGCCTGAACCGCCGGTTGCTGTCATAATGCTGTCGAAATGAGACTTCCCTGGCGCACCCGGCAACAGAAATCATCAGTGTTGGATGTTGTGCGCGAATTCACGCCGCCGCCTGTTGAGACCCACAGCTCACCTGGGCTCAAGGAGGCGTTGGCCGGCGTGCCGTCTGACGGGTCGTGCAGGGTGCTTGATCTCGGCCCCGCGGTGGCCGGCAATCTGGACTTCGTCTCCACCTTTGCATCCAAAATGCAGATCGCCGATTTGCTTGGAGGGGGAGACCCGAACGGCGCCACGCAGGCCTCGGATCTCGAACGTGGGATACAGGTTCTCCGCGACCTCGTGACGCTGTCGGGAGGGACGTTTCACCTTGTCCTGGCGTGGGATGTGCTCGCGTATTTGTCCTCTCACCGGGCCGACGACCTTATCGGCGTGTTGGCAGAGCTGTGTAGCCCCGACGCACGTCTTCATGCAATTGTCCCGACGACCGAGATGATGCCCGCCCTGCCCAATCGATACCGGATCGTCGACGAGGAAAACCTCGTTTATGAACCGGTCACAACCGATCTCAGGGGCGCGCCGAAGTTGCCGCCAAACTCGGTCGATCAGCTCCTGGAGGGTTTCGAGATTGAGCACGCCTTCGTTCTGCGCCACGGCGTCCAGGAGTATGTCGCCACACGGAACCAAAAAACGTAGGAACGTTTTCCGGTTCAGGGCTCAGGGTACAGGGTACAGGGTGCAGGGCTACCTTGAACCCTGGGCCCTGTCCCCTGTACCCTGTTGCGATGTGGTGAAGGGAGACTGATGTGAAACCTGGTGTCCGAATTCTGGTTGTTGGCGTAGGCCTGCTTGCCCTGCTTGCCGGCTATGCGTGGGCCTCGGTGAACTTCGATTACGATCATGCGGTCGATTTCTCTGGCTACTCGACATATGCGTGGATGGAGCGTGACAACTCGGTCGAATCACAGCTCCCCGAGCACCTCAGGCTGCGGCTGCGCAGGGTGACCGAGGACGTCCTGGCCGAAAAAGGATTCGAGCCTTCGCCGGCGCCGCCGCAGACCGATCTGCTGCTCACATTCTATTACGGCGCACATGACGAGCTCGCGGTGAACTACGTGAGCTACAGCCCCTATGCGCCGTGGGGATACGGGTACTGGGGCGGTTTCAACTATGGCTACACCGAGGTCCGTCAATTCAAGGAAGGAACGCTGGTGCTGGATATCGTCGATGCCCACACACACCAATTGGTGTGGACGGGAGTTATGGAAAAAGAGGTCCGGAGCGTAAATCCGTCCGGAAAGAGGATTCAGAAGACGATCAACAAGCTACTCAAGAATTTTCCACC
>CAYPBC010000103.1:0-6676 GCA_964408845.1 uncultured Thermoanaerobaculia bacterium | reverse complement strand
CCGCATCGCCTCTTTGGTGCGCTTCCAGAGGTTTCGGACCACGCGGCGATCGGCGGCGCTTCGTTCCTCGCCCGAGTAGAGCTCTCGCTCGGCGAGCCACGCGAGTTCGCCCACCGGGGCGCCCGCCGACGGCCACCGCGCCCTGGTCCGGTCGGCGATCCAGCGCACCGTCGCGCTCGACGGCACCTCGACCCCGTCCCGTTCGAGGAGCTGAGCCGCCCGTGCCACCGCGATCGCTGCCGGAAAGCCGTTCCTTGATTTCCATTGGTGGCGGGCTACCAGCCGGCGGCGCAATAACCGCCACACAATGACGACCAACATGGCCAATATCGCCACCCACATCAGAAGCCGCAAGGAGGTGGGGCTCGTGGCCGATCTGAATCCATCCGCCACCGCCGACAGCAGCTGCACCTGCTCACCTAGGCCGAAGGTGAGAACGTATCGATCCCATCCCGACTGCGCCCAGTCCATAGCCCAGCGGATTCGATCGCCACTGTCTGGCCGGTTCAACGACGGAACGCTCGCTTCCGGGGTGGGGTCGAAGACGGTCCAGCCGTCGCCCCCACCAACCCTGGCTTCGACCCAGGCATGGGCGTTGGCCTCACGCACCACCGCCTCATCGCCGCCGGGGGAAAGCGCACCGCCGCTATAGCCCGCCACCATGCGGGCTGGAATCCCGAGATCGGTCAGAAGGGCGACCATGGCGCCGGCAAAGTACTCGCAGTGGCCTTGGCGTTCGGTGAGCAGGAACCAGGTAATGGGATCGGTTCGCAGGTGGGTCATTCCGCTCATCGAATAGGTGTAGTTCTGTTGCAGATAGCTCTCCACCGCAGACGCCCGCGCCAGATCGGTGTCGAGACCGGCTACGATCTCGGCAGCGAGCCGGCTCACCTCGGAGTGCAGCGCGAACCGCGGCAGACGGTCGAGCGGAGGATCGGTCGCCCGCGGCGCCGGCCCCTTGGTCACCCAGACCGAGTACTTCATGGGGCCCCGAACCCGGGAAGAAAGCACAACCCCACCCGAACTGTCGAGTCGAACCTCCACCGGAGACGACACAGCAATCGCCCCTTCTGGAAGGAAGAGAAACCGCCGTGGGTTTTCGAGCTCGATTTCGAGCTCGACTGCGTCATCCAGATCCCACTGTGTCCCGTGGGGCCAAACCAACCCGTCGCCGTACTCGGGAACCCGGGAGGCGCCGCGTGCCGACCATGAATCGGTGGTCACCCTCTCGAGCGCTGTAGCGCGCAGCCGCATCCAACCCTCTCTTAGCTGATCGCCCTCTATTGAACGAACGACCATCGCCACCTTGTGGGACTGCCGAATGGGTCCAATCCCGGACAGGGCAACGGTGCTCGTGAAACCCGTCACGCTGCCCGCCCCCCCCCGGCCCGCTATCCACGGCGAACGCAGACGGGGCAGCGCGAGGAAGATCGGAATCGAGAGGATGAGCGCGAATATCGCAGCGACGGTGACATGCCGCAGCCGCGGAAGCGATCTTCCGATCCGCTGCCGGCCGTTCTCGATTCCCGCGAGATGAATCCGCATCCCCGCCCACCACCAGAGCACGGCCGAACAACTGAAGTACACCACCACCGTCACATGGGTGGACGAGGTCAGGGCGATCACCCACACCATGAAAACCGGCAGTAGGGCGTGGAGGAAGGTTCGCCGGTCAGTCACCAGAAGCGATCGAACCGACGTCAGGAGAAGCAGAAGATGCCCCAGTGGGCGTAACGGTCCGACGCGTAGTCCACCGGCAGCCACAACTGCGACGATGATGCCGACACCGATGAGGTTGAGAGCGGTCTGCGAAAGACGAAGATTGACCGACGGTCGGATTACCAGAAGAAGGCCCACTGCCGCTGGCATGAGCCAGAACGGCGGCAGGACAATGTAGAGAATCGGGAATGGGAGCAATGTCCACAAAAGGAGAACTCCGAGCAACCGGCGGTACTCTTCGACCGCCATCAGTCTCTCCCCTCCCCCACCGCGAAACACTCCATCCGTGCTGCACCCATATCTGCCGGAGCGGCATCGGATCGCGGGCGAGGCATGACCTCCGCGAGCGGGCGCAGGAGCATCGGCGCCTGCCGGAGAGACAGTACGGGAGGAACCACCAGGGATCCAATGACGATGCCCACCGGCACACCCTCCCGCAGCCGCAGAACGACCCCGGTGGCGACCTCCGAGACGAGTTGCTCGAACCGGTCGCGCTGCCTCGGATCTGCAGGGTCTTCGAGCCGTGGATCGACGACGAAGAAAACAGGCTGTTCGGTGGTCCGCTGACGCTCGACGACGACCAAACGTCGCTGCCGCGCGGTCTGCTTCCAGTGAAGCGAGCGCAGTTCATCGCCCTCTCTGAAGTCGCGCAGCCGGGTCACCTCGCCCTCCCGACCACGTGACTCGAGGGCGTCCGGGGAACGCCGTCCGCCGCCGCGACGAACCGATACCGACGACATCGGCAGGAGGCGAGGGTAAACCAGCACCTCGCGGTCGGAAATCAGCACTTTCGACTTGATAAAAAATCCCAGCGGGAGAAGCACGTTGAGACGCCACGCGCCGATCTGGTGACGACCACGGTCGGGGAAAACCAATTCGACCGAGTGACGGCGGCAGGCCAGCGTCTCCATGAACGGCTCGTGAATCACGGCCCGGCCGTCACCGTCTCGAACCACCAGACCGTAGGCGGGCAGGAACCTGGAGGTGTTCTCGACTTCCACCCCGGTCACCGCCGGCCGTCCCGCATAGATTTCGGGTGGGAGCTCGATCGTTGCCTCAATTTTCGCCAGGACCTGCCTCGACCATACGCCGGAGACGACATAGCTGCCGAGTGCGAGACCGAGGACCGCCATCAGCGCGTTGTTCCCCGTGTTCACCGCCGCCAAACCGAGGATGATACTCGCCACCAGATAGGCGAGGCCCCAGCGGGTCAACCGCAGCCGAAAACCAGGAAAGCTGTCGACGAGGGCCATCACACGAATTCGGAATTCGGAATTCGGAATTCGGAATATGAGAGGTACCTTCCTCTCATCTTGGGACCGGGATGGACTCGAGGATCGCGCGGATGACCGCACGTTCGGAGTGGCTTCGCTCCCAGCCGTCGCCGATCAGCGGGTCGGAGTGCAGCAGACGATGGGCTAGGACCGCCTCGGCGGTGTCCTGGAGATCGTCGGGGATCACGAAGGCCCGCCCGCGTACCAGCGCCAAGGCCTGCGACGATCGCTGCCACGACAAACACCCACGGGTGGAGACACCGAGCGCGAGGGCCTCGTGGCTACGGGTTGCCTCGACCACCTCGAGCAGGTACTCGAGCAGCGCGTCGGAGATATGAACCTCGCTGACGAGATTCTGCATCTCAATGACCTCCCGCCCGTCGAGCACCGGCTCGAGCTGCTCGAGCTCCGGTTCGGTGCCACCGGTCCGCAGCAGATCAAGCTCCTCTTCGTGCCCCGGATAACCCATTGAGAGCCGCATCAGAAAACGATCAAGCTGCGACTCGGGCAGCGGGTAGGTGCCGGTGGACTCTACCGGGTTCTGGGTCGCGACCACAAAGAACGGCTCGGCCAGACGGTGGCGTGTTTTTTCGACCGTCACCGAGTGCTCGCTCATGGCCTCGAGGAGGGCGGACTGGGTACGCGGAGCGGCGCGGTTGATCTCGTCGGCCAACACCACGTTGGAAAACAGAGGACCCGACAGAAACTCGAACTCCCCCTGATTCTGGCGGTAGATCGAGATACCGATGATGTCCGAAGGCAGGGTGTCGGAGGTGAACTGGATGCGGTGAAACTCGAGATCGAGTGAGCGCGCGAGGGCCTGGGCGAGGGTCGTCTTACCGACGCCCGGAACGTCCTCGAGGAGCACATGGCCGCGCGCCAACAGGGCAGCGATCAGAGTGTCGACGATCTCCGCCTTGCCTCGAATCACCCGCACGATCGACGAGTGCAGCTTCTCCAGTCGCTCGAGAACTGTGTCGGATACAGGGTTCATTCCATCTCCTAAGAAACAGGGCGGCAACGCCGCCCCACCAATCAGTATACGGAACTGACGAGCCCTCGTTGCCGTAGCGGGTGTGAAAACCCGGGGAGGGTTGAATTTCGGATTTCGGATTTGCCACCCGCCCGCCCGCCAAAGGCGCGTTCACCGGAGGTGCCTGGCATCCTCCCGCAGCAGCGCTTCCCCGGGGCACAAGCACGGGCTCGGGCTTGGGCGCGGACTCGGACTCGGACTCGGACGCGGGGGAAGGTACGATACCCGGTATGGAGCGTTCGACCGAGCATCACATCCACGAGTTCCTCGCCCATCTCGCGGTGGAGCGTAATCTGAGCCCGCGGACCATCGAGGCCTACCACCGCGACCTCTCACAGTTCAGCACGTGGCTCGTCGGCCAGGATTTCCAACTTGACGGGGTCGAGCGGGCAGCCCTGAGGAACTACCTCGGAGCGCGCCGGGACAAGGGCCTGTCACCACGGTCGTCCGCGAGGGCCCTCTCTGTGCTGCGCGGCTTCTTCGGCTTCCTCGTCGAAACCGAGATTCTATCCGCCAACCCCACCACCAACCTCCGCTCGCCGAGCCTCTGGCAGACGGTGCCACACGTCCTGTCATCAGACGAAATCGAGACCCTGCTCGCCGCTCCCGACACCTCGACAATCCTCGGTCTGCGCGATCGCGCCATGTTGGAGACCCTCTACGCAACAGGCCTTCGCGTGTCCGAACTGGTTGGACTGACGCTCGATCGGGTGCGCCTCGATCCCGGATTCGTGCGTGTGATCGGCAAAGGCCGCAAGGAACGTCTGGTTCCGCTCGGATACAGCGCCATCTCGTCGATCGAAGACTACCTGCAACGCGCCCGTTCCAAGCTCAACCAGCGCCGCCTCCCGCAGCTCTTCCTCAACCACCGCGGCGGCCCCCTCACCCGCCAGGGATTCTGGAAGATCCTCCGCGGCCATGCGGTCAGGGCCGGGATCAGCTCTCCGACCAGCCCGCACATCATTCGCCACTCGTTCGCCACCCACCTGGTGGAGAATGGCGCCGACCTGCGATCGGTGCAGATGATGCTCGGCCATGCGTCGCTGACCACCACCGAGATCTACACCCACGTCGCGCGAGAACGCATGCGCCAGCTCTATGACGAAAAGCATCCCCGCGCATGAGATTTCGAATTTCGACTTTCGAATTTCGAATTCTTTCTCTGGCGATTTTCGCCATGACGCTTGTTCCTGTGCTGGCTTCAGCAAAGCTGGCGGTCTTTGTGGACGGGCGTGTCCTCAAGGTCTCCGATGCTCGCATCGAAGGCTCGGAAATCGTGCTCGACCTCCCGGGTGGCGGCAGCCTTCGGGTACCCGCAGTAAGAATCGACCGGGTGGTCGCCGACGAGGTGGAAGACGACGACGACGGATTCGACGACCCCACCTGTGATTTCCACTGGAACGACGAGCCCCTACCGGCCGATCTCCCATTCCGGGAAAGCCTCGCCTCTGCGGCGCATGCCGCCGACCTCCACCCGTGGCTGGTTGCGGTCGTAACGCAGACTGAATCCGCGTTCGACCCCCGCGCGGTGTCGAGAGCGGGCGCTGCCGGTCTGATGCAACTGATGCCCGCGGCTGCGGCCGATCATGGGGTCGATGACGTCTTCGACCCCACCGACAACCTCCGTGGCGGCGCGGAGCATTTGCGCGCCATGCTCGATCGGTTCTCATCCCTGTCCCTCGCCCTCGCCGCCTACAACGCCGGCGCCTCGACCGTAGAACGGTATGACGGGGTTCCACCGTACAAAGAGACGCGGGAATATGTGCGGAAGGTGCTGGAACTCTTCTGCCCGGAGGAATAACGAGAAATTTCGAATTTTCGGAATCGCCTCGGGAAACGGTCCGCGTACACCGGAGGTGCCTGGCATCCCGATTCGCCGCGAATCGGCGTGCCTGGCATCCTCTCGCGGCAGCGCCTCGAAGAACGTGTCGCCTCCAAGTCGGGAACCCCTACCCGGAGCGTGGCAGATGGAATTTCGAATTCCGAATTTTGGGGCGTGAAGCCCCCCGGGTGCTACACTTTGCCAAGGGGGAAAGACGATGAATAATCGACACGCAACGATGTTCTCGATCCTCATGCTGGTGGCGGTCATCCTGCTTCCGGGCTGCGGCGAGAGAGTGACCCCCGAGCAGCGACTCGAGGCAGCGCGGTACAACCACGAGATTATCCCGGTGGCCGCCAAAACCCTGTACGACGCGGAGGGCGCTCCGACGTTGCTGATCGACCTGCAGGTGGTCAATCAGGGTGGTGTGGAGCTCGGAAACCTCACGGTCCTGGTTCAGGTCTTTGGTCCGGACGGTGAGGAGAAAGCGTCGCAGCGTGTCACCCTCGACCTCTCAGGCGTACGCCCCGGAATCGGCGCGAGGGTATCGGCATCGTTGCCGGGTGTGGAGCTCCTCGACGACGACGAGGTGACGGTGGAACTCGAACATGGTCTCTCGCCCGACGATCTTCGCGGGCTGCCGGAGTACGCCGCCGTTTCCGAGGCCGGTGTCACCTAAGATGAGCGGTTCTACCGGATGAGATGTGCCAAGCTCGTGATGCTCTGGTGCTTGCGAAAAGCGGACACATACCCATCGGAGTTCGGAGCATTTTCGCAAGTGGCCAGAGCGCAAGAGCTTGGTGCAGGTCGCCGGTGAGAATCGCTCAT
>CAYPBC010000102.1:0-6779 GCA_964408845.1 uncultured Thermoanaerobaculia bacterium | reverse complement strand
GGTGTTTCGGTCTACCTCGATCTTCCGTGGAAAGAGCTCGATCGGCGATTGGCGGCTAATAACAGTGGTCGCCCGAAGTATGGCCACGCCGAGCAGGCGCGCTCGCTCTTCGAGGAGCGGCAGGGCGAGTATCAGCATGCGGATGTCGTCATCTCCCTTGAGGGATCGGAGGATCCGGACGAAGTCGCAGCCCAGGTGCTCGAGGCTCTCCGCGAGGAGGCGTCGTGCGCTATCTGATCCTGAGTGATATCCACGCCAACTGGGAGGCGCTGCAGGCCATCAGGGCGCACATCAGGCGCAAGCGGTTTGACAGGGTTGCGTTTCTCGGGGATGCGGTAGGCTATGGCGCCTCGCCGAACCAGGTGCTGGCGTGGCTTCGTTCGCTGGGTTCGGCGCTGGATGTGGTACGTGGCAACCACGACCGGGTCTGCGCCGGGCTTGACAGCGCCGAGTACTTCAACCGGTATGCACGCGAGGCCGCAACCTGGACCCTGGAGCACCTCGAGGAACGCAACCTGGAGTTCTTGAAGTCCTTTTCCGAGGGGCCCCTCGATCTGTCCGACCATGTGGCGATCTGTCACGGCTCGACTGTCGATGAGGACGCCTACGTTTTTTCCGCCAACGACGCACAGATCGCCTTCGCGGGTCTGCCTCACCCGCTCATCTTCTTCGGCCACACTCACGTCCCGTCGCTCTTCATACTCCAGGAGGACAACGGCATGCGAACACTCAAGGTGCGGCTGCTCGCCGGTCGGCGAATCGTCCTCGACCTCGAGCCCGAAAGGCGATACCTCATCAATCCGGGATCGGTCGGCCAGCCGCGAGATCGCGACCCGCGTGCCGCCTATGCGATCCTCGACACCGACCAGCGTCGTATTTATCTCTACCGGGTTGCGTATCGCACATCGATTGCCCGCCGCCGAATTCTCGGCGCCGGTTTGCCGCCGGTGCTCGGCGACCGCTTACTCTACGGGGCATGACGATGAGGACATTTTCGAAAATCCTGGCGATCCTGATGCTGGCGACGACTTTGACCGCCGCGCAGACGCCTTCCGCCATCGGTCCGCGGCGCGTGTATCTGTACCGGGCAATCGACAGCCTGGACCTCGAGCTGCGGATGGCGGTGGCGATGCTTGCCGACCCCTTCCCCGCCGTCCGTGCGCGTGCGGTCCAGGTGTTGGCCGCCAACGTAGACGCTGCCAAGCTGCCGCTGCTCAACCGCTATGCGATGGATAATGATCCCCGGGTCCGCGAGCGGGTGATGCTGGCCGCCGGCAGGCTCGGCCCACCCGGGCTCGACCTTGCGCTGTACGGCCTCAACGACAAGACGCCGCTGGTTAGGCAAGCGGCGGCTTGGGCTGCCTGCCACGGCGGTGATCGTGCGTTCGAGCCGCTGGTGAAGCTCCTCGAGGCCGAACGCAGTCGACCCGTGCGCGAAGCCCTGCTTGCCAATCTCTGGCGTATGGAAGACAGCCCATGGCCGGCGGCGGTCGCGCCGTACGCCGCGAGCTCCGACGTCTTCTTGCGGCGGGCTGCAGCATCCTCGCTCGCCCGTACCGGCGCAGCGGCGGCGCGCCCCGCCCAGCGCCGGTTGGCGGCTGACGACGAGCCTGTGATTCGTGCCACAGCGCTCGGGGGCTTTGCGACCGGCGCTCTGGAACCGTCCGACCTCAATGTCGTTCTGGCCGCTCTCGACGATCTCGACTGGCGGGTCCGGGCCGCGGCGTGTCGGGTGCTCGCGTCCCGGAACGAGATCGCCATATCCGCCGCCTCGGCACAGAGGATCGTCACTGACTTTTCATCCAAGCACCCGCATCTCGCGGTCTCGGCGCTGGCGGCGGCCGGCGCCCAGGCGAGCGTGGGCACGACCGCCGAGGTCCTCGTGGTGGTCAACGGCGGCGACCGCTGGCTCGCGTCGGAAGCCCTCGCGGCGCTCGCGCAGCGCGACCCCGCCGCGGCGCGCAAGGTGGCCCTGCGGTGGATCGGTTCGCCCGAGCTGTGGCGGCGCCGGGCGGCGGCGCGGGTTGCCGTGGCCTCGGGGCCGGAGATCGAGCGATCGGCTGCTGCGGACAGGGACGCGGGCGTGCGTCTCGCCTGGCTCGGGGATCTCGATGGCGAGCAAACCATCGAGCGACGCGAGCTGCTCCTCGGTCTGCTCGAGTCCGACCCCGACCCGGCGGTTCGCGCGCAGGCGCTGTCGCTGTTGCGGGAGGCCGGCGCGGCGCCGGACGTCGAGAATCTGGTTGAGCTTTTTTCCTCGTGGAAGGGCGACGAGATGGGTGATGCCCGCGCGGAGGCCATCATTTCGGCCCTCGCTGCGGCCGGTACCGAAAGCGAACGCGACGGCCTACTCGCACTGGGTCTCGAGGACGCGAACTCGGCGGTGGCGGCGATGGTCGTCAACGGTGCCCGTGATTTGGGTCTCGAGGTCGCGCTGCCGGGCCGTGAGCCGCGCCATGGTACGCGCTGGTACGAGAACCTCGACACGTGGACGGAGGAACCACGTTTTCTGGATGTCATCACCGACCGTGGCAGCTTCCGGATCCGTCTCGACGTCAACTCGGCGCCTATCACCTCGCGCGAAATCTGGGACCTCGCGGTGGACGGCTTCTACGATGGGCTCGATTTTCACCGTGTGGTCCCGAACTTCGTCGTCCAGGGCGGCGACCCACGGGGCGACGGTTGGGGCGGGCCGGGCTTCGCCCTTCCGGACGAGCCGTCGCTCATACCCTTCGACTCCTGGCGGGTGGGCATCGCCACCTCGGGCCCCAACACCGGCGGCTGTCAGTTCTTCGTCACCCTCCTGCCCGCAGACCGTCTCACCGGCCACTACACCAACTTCGGCGAGGTGGTATCGGGGCGCGAGGTGCTGACCGAGCTCCGGGCCGGCGACCGGATCCGCGAGGTACGGGCAGTCACGGAAACCGTTAAACGTTAGAACGTTAAACGTTGAACGTTCACGAATTCCGTCCATTTCCCCGTGCTCTGAAGACTCCTCCCGGTGCGAGGGTGGATGGGCGGAACGTTCTAACGTTTAACGTTCAAACGTTCTAACGACGATCTGAGGCTCCGCCAGTTTTCCGCGTCACCAGCACCCGTGTGGCGCGACCGTCCTCGACCTCCTCGACCTCGAGGCGCAGGCCGTCCCACTCGACGTGTGATCCGGATGCGGCCTCGCCTTCGATAAGGTGGGCGACGATCCCCCCGACCGAGTCGAGGTCCTCCGGTTGTTCGATCGTGCGGTGGAGGACCGCCTCGAGCCGCCGCAGCGAAAGATGGCCGGCCACTCGCCACCCGTCGTCGACGACCTCGATGACGCTCTCCCCGCCGACGTCGAACTCATCCCGGATGTCACCAACCACCAGCTCCAGCACGTCCTCCAGCGTGACGATCCCGGACAGCCCGCCGAACTCATCGAGGACAAGCGTGATGTGCTTCCCAGTCCTCCGGAAGTCCTGCAATAGATCGGGTAGTGTGCGGCTCTCGGGGACGAAGAGCGCCGGCACCACGAGATCGAGCCACGGCTGATCGGGGCGCCGGCGCAGCAAGTGCTTGGCGTGGAGTACGCCGACGATGTCGTCAGGGGATCCTTCAACGACCGGGAACCTGCTGTGAGGAGTTGTTGTAATGAATTTTTTTAGGGTCTCGACCTTCCAGGAGCTGTCGACAGTCACGACCATCGGCCGCGGCACCATGACCTCGCGCGCCACCGCCTTTTGAAAGCGAAGGATCGACTCGATCATCCACCGGGAGTCGCGGGGAAGGTGGGCGTGGCGGTGGGCGAGCCGGAGCATGAAGAGCAGGTCTTCCTCGGTGACGGGGGGCTCGGGACCGTCGCCACGGGACAGCACCCGTGCGAGCAACCCGAGCACCCGGTTGATCGGGGTTAGCGCGAAATCGAGGATGTAGAGAATCGGCACAACGCGGGCCGCGATCCACTCGGCATGGCGTTGCGCGAGGGTCTTGGGGGTGATCTCGCCGACGATCAGGATGCCGAGTGTCATGAGGCCTACGACCAGCGCGAGGCCGCCATGCTCGGAAAGGCGGTAGGCGATGGACGTGGCAAGGACCGATGCGAGGACGTTGACCAGGTTATTGCCGACCAGGATGGTGATCAGGAAGTCCTGTGGTGCTGTGGCCCAACGGTCGAGGCCGGCGCGCGTCAAGGGACCGCTTCGTTCGCGCAGGGCCTCGAGGCGGGTCACGGGCAGCGAGGTGAGGGCGGTCTCGGAACCGGAGAAGAATGCTGAACCGAGCAGACAGAGGCTCACCCCGACAATATCAGCGTCCACTGCGTCTGCTCCGGGGTTCGTCCACTACCGGCATCGTAGCCGGATTCGCGCGGGAGATCCACTTTGAGTGACGTAACGAAGATCGTTAGAACGTTACACGTTAGAACGTTGAAATGCGGAAGCGCTCTACCGATCACACCTCGCGTTGAGCCCTCAACGTTCCAACGTGTAACGTTCTAACGTGAAGGGCCCCCTGTCGTCCTGCTCCTGCCCAGCGATTGGTGGTATCCTCCCCGCATCAACGAAATGGCGGCGGCGCGATGGGCCGCAGATGGAGGTTGTGATGAGCAACGGCGAGCAAGCACCGGCAAAGAAGGGTCTCCCGGTCTGGGCGTGGGTCGGGATCGGCTGCGGGGCGTTGATCGTTCTTGTGATGATCGTGATCACGGTCGCCGGGTTCCTGGTGGCGAATAAAGTCAAGGATGTGGCAGGAGATTTCGAGGACAACCCGGCGATGGCAACCGCGCGCCTGATCGTCAAGCTCAACCCCGAGCTCGAAGAGGTGTCGACCGACGAGGAAGAGGGCACAATCACCGTCCGTAATACCGAGACCGGAGAGATCGTCACAGTCAATTTTGACGATATCGAAAACGGCAAGTTCAGCTTCACGACCGACGAGGGCGAGGTCACGGTGGATGCCAGCGGGGTAGCAGAGAGCGGTTCGGTCAACATCACGACTGAGGACGGATCGGTGGTGTACCAGGCCGGTGTGGTTTCCGAAGGTCTTCCAGCTTGGGTACCCGTGTACCCGGGAGCGGAGCCGACAAACCGGCACAGTCTGAATACCGCCGACTCCATCAGCGGGGGCTTCCAGCTCGAGACCTCCGACCCGGTGGCAGGGGTGCTGGAATTCTACCGTTCGGCGCTCGAAGGAGAGGGATATGCGATCAGCGTGAACACTTTCTCCCAGGACGACGCCCAAGGTGGCATGGTCAACGGCAGTCACGAGGATTCTGGCCGCACGGTGATGGCGATCCTGAACTCTGAAGACGGCACCACGACGGTCAACGTCAACTATTCAGACCAAAGATGAGCGGTTCTGCCGGATGAGATGTGCCAAGCTCTTGATGTTCTGGTGCTGGCGAAAAGCGGACGCATACCCTTTGGTATGTAGAGCATTTTCGCTTGGCCAGAGCGCAAGAGCTTGGTGCAGATCACCGGTGACAATCGCTCATCTTAGGTCAAAATCGCGCTGACAGATCCTCTGCGAGCTCTGTGAAGGCGCGGCCCGCGGGGGAGTCGGGGCGTTCGGCGACCACCGGTTTGCCGCTGTCACCGCCTGTGACGATGGCGGCGTCGAGCGGGATTGAACCGAGGAGGGGCACCCCAAGCTCCTCCGCGGTGCGCCGGCCGCCGCCGTCGCCGAACACATGGTCGATATGCCCGCATTCGGGACACTCGTAGGCGCTCATGTTCTCGACGATGCCGAGCACCGGAACCTCGAGCTTACGGAACATGTAGAGGCTCTTGCGGGCGTCGACCAAGGCCACATCCTGCGGTGTTGTGACTATCACAACGCCGGCCATGGGTACGTTCTGGCACAGCGTCAGCGCGACGTCGCCGGTCCCGGGCGGCAGATCGACCACGAGATAATCGAGCTCCCCCCACAGGACGTCGCCGACAAACTGTTCGAGGGCCTTCTGCAACATTGGTCCGCGCCAGATGACGGGTTGGTCGGGATCGACGAGAAAGCCGAAGGACATGACCTTGACCCCCCCTGGGGATGGCACCGGGTGGATCTTGCCTTCGGGGTCGCCCACCGGATCTTCGGTCGTGCCCATCATGATCTGCTGGGAGGGACCATAGATGTCGGCGTCGAGGAGCCCCACCGAATGGCCGAGGGCGGCCAGTGCGAGCGCGAGGTTGGCCGACACGGTCGATTTTCCAACGCCGCCCTTACCTGATGCGACGGCGATCACGTGGCGAACGTCGGGTATCTTGTCAGCCCAGGTGGGTGGCGGTTCGGGTGCGGCGGCAGGCCCGGGCTGCACGGTCGTCAGCAAGGGATGAACCGTGACCGTGGCGGTTTCGACATCGTCCAGCGTCGCCAGGGCCGCGTCGACGGCAGCCTTGACCTCGCCCGCGGTTGTTGGCTGGGGGGCGTCAACGGCGAGGACGACCGTGACCGATGAGCCCTCCACGTTTATTTGACGCACCGCGCCTGCCTCGACCAGGCTCATCTGGCTGCCCGGCGCCTGAATCTCATGCAGCTTCTCGAGGATCATCTGTTCTGTCAGCGCCATTCGGTACCTCCCGTTGGGCCGCCCGATAACCGAGCAGCGGCTGCAAAGTGTAACCCATTCCAGCTATGACCGCCCGCCGCCCGCGGGCAGGGCCCGCGGCCACGCGGCCTCGGTCACCGCGCCCTTCAAGCGCAAGCGCTTGTCGGTCGCGCCGACCTCGCCCGCTGCGCGCCTTTGGCGCGCCGGCGGGCTGCCTTCGAGCGCGGAGACGCCATCGAGCGCCTTTTCCCCCGCCCCCACCCCC
>CAYPBC010000101.1:0-6784 GCA_964408845.1 uncultured Thermoanaerobaculia bacterium | reverse complement strand
GCGAGAACACGATCACGAAGACGTTGGGGACCTTCTTGAGCACGACGACCCTCCTATGCGGGAGATTATACGGGGTCGGGCGAGGACTGCCCCGGAGTCGCCGGATGGGTAAAAAACATGCGTGATAACCTGGTTATTAGAGGAAAAGAGCCCGGAAAGAGTGTGGCGCTCTCCTGTGACCTCTCGCGTTTCATGGAATGAAAAGGGCAAAATGATCTGGGTACCGGTGAACAGTGAGGTTCGACGATGACCGAAAGCGGCGTCGACACAACTGGGAATGGACGCATCACTGGTCTCACCAGCCTCGAGGCACCCAATCTCGAGACCATCGAAAAACGGCGCCTTCAGCTGTGGGCGATGGCCCTGTTTCTGCTCATCGCAACCGTAGCCATCCTCTCGCTCGTGGTTTTCTGGGCGAAGATCGATCTTCCCGTATCAGCACCACGTATTCTCGTCTACTCCGGCATCGTCCTGCTGGTCGTCCTTTTCAGCGCCCGTGCGACCACCAAGGAGCTTCACCTCCGCACCCTCACCGAAGAGCTCATGGACGAACGTGTGCTGACCGCAGCCCTCACCAACAGCCTGCGCGAGGCGAACACACTGATCGAATCGGACAAGGAGTTCAATCTTCGACTCGACCTCGAGCAGGTTCTCGAAACCATCCTCACATGCGCTCAGGATCTTCTCGACGCCCAGGGAAGTTCGATCATGATGATGTGCTCCGAGGACGAGCTTCGAACCGTCTGCTCGAAAGGGCGGAGCTCCGCCGGTGGGGCGAGAGTCAATCTCCGAACCGGCGTCGCCGGTCAGGTTGCGAGGACCCATGAGCCCGTGCTGGTGAACGGCAAGTTTGACTGGAGCCACTACCGCGATGATCACAAAGAGAACCTCCCGACCAGTGCGCTGAGCATCCCCCTGACGAGCGGTGGGGATCTCGTTGGGGTCCTGAACATCAACGCGGGACCGGATCGCGAGTACTCTCAGCGCGACCTGCGGGCGATGAACCGTTTCGGCAAGCAGGCAGGTTCCGCCATTGCCCGCGTACAAGCCTACGAGGCGCGGCGCCAGCTCGCCCCCCCATCCGACTATCAGGCTCTGCACAACGCTCTCACAGGCCTGCCAAACCGTTTGCTGCTATTGGATCGGGTCGGCAACGCCCTTGCCCGCCGCCGGCCCCCGGGCAACGCGGTCGTTCTACTGTTCCTCGACCTCGACGATTTCAAACGGGTTAATGACAGCCTCGGTCACACGGCAGGCGATCAGGTGCTCATCGCCCTCGCAGTGCGTCTGAAAAATAGCATCCGCGCTGGAGATTCGGTGGCCCACTTCGGCGGCGACGAGTTTGCCATCCTCCTCGAAGCCTCCGACTCGGAGGAAGCCGTCCTCGCCGCCAAACGCATCCTCGACGATCTTTCAAAACCATTCGCGTTGGAGGGACGCGAGGTTCAGTTCACTGCCAGCATCGGTATCGCGGTGGAGTCCTCGATCTATCGACGCCCCGACGAGCTCATGCGCAACGCCTTCACCGCTCTCCACACGGCCAAGGAGCGGGGCAAGGGCCAGGTGGCAGTTTTTGAACAGGCCATGCACTCCTCGGCGCTCAACCGGCTCGATCTCGAGCACGATCTACGAAACGCCGTCAAGCATGAGGATTTCGAAGTCTACTTCCAGCCCTTGTTGGACCTCGAGAAGCTATCGGTGCACGGCTTCGAAGCCCTGGTCCGCTGGAACCACCCGCAGCGCGGCCTGGTCGCCGCCGTGTCCTTCGTCCCACTCGCCGAGGAGGCCGGCCTCCAACCCCAGATAGATCGCATGGTCCTGCAACAGACCTGCGCCCGAATCAAGGAGCTCAACTCCGGAATTTTTGCAGCAAGCCCCGCTGCCGCTCATGTCAACCTCTCTCCGAATACGATCCGGGAACACGATTTCGTAGCTAATCTGTCTCGGGATCTGCAGGAGTCCGGGCTCGATCCCGAGCACCTCGTACTGGAGATCACCGAGAGCGTCATCATGCACGACGTCGATCAGGCGGCAAACAAGCTACAGGCTATTAAATCGCTCGGTGTCCGCCTGGCTCTCGACGATTTCGGAACCGGGTATTCCTCGCTCAGCTATCTCCGCAGCTTCCCGGTCGATGTTGTCAAGATCGACAAGATCTTCGTAGACGAGATCGAGCACGACCGTGGGGCGGCGGCGCTCGTGCAGGCCATTGTCAGGCTCGGTCTCGGGCTCTCATTCGAGGTTGTGGCCGAGGGCATCGAGACCCAGGAGCAGCTCGAGAGCC
Organism: uncultured Thermoanaerobaculia bacterium; assembly: GCA_964408845.1. Classification (GTDB taxonomy): domain Bacteria; phylum Acidobacteriota; class Thermoanaerobaculia; order Thermoanaerobaculales; family Sulfomarinibacteraceae; genus Sulfomarinibacter. The sequence continues at coordinate 4,500 of CAYPBC010000101.1, read as the reverse complement.
TTGTCGATCTCGGGTGCCAGTATGGTCAGGGCTATCTCCTCGCACGGCCGCTTTCCGAGCCCCAGCTGGCCGAGTTTCTTGGAGGCATCAAGTAACCCGGTGAGACAGGCGGGAGTCGCGGATCATGATAACCTAAGAGACGAGACGCACTCTCAGGGAACACACATGTTGCGGTTCGCGCTCAATGACGGATTGGTGGAGGCCGAGGCCAATCCCGGTCTGCCCGCGCTCGACTACCTGCGCTGTGAGGCCGGGCTGACCGGGGTCAAGCATGCCTGTCGGGAGGGCGATTGCGGTTCGTGCGTCGTTCTCCTCGGTCGCTTTGACAACGGCACGTTGAGCTACCAGCCTGTCACCTCGTGTCTGCTGCCGCTCGGGGCTCTCGATCGTCGTCATGTGGTGACGGTCGAGGGGCTCAACCGCCGTACCCTCACCCCATTCCAACGCGCGCTCGAGGCCGAAGGCGCGTCGCAGTGTGGTTTTTGCACCCCGGGTTTCGTGGTCTCGTTCGCGGGGTTTCTGCTCGCAGCGGATGCATGGAACGAGGGGGATGCGACCGAGGCGGTCGCCGGCAACATCTGCCGTTGCACCGGCTACGCCTCTATCGTCCGCGCAATGGCGGCCATCCTCGATCGCATCCGCGACCGTATCGATCCTGCGGAGCCGCGCATCGCGGCCCTGGTTCGCGAGGAGCTCCTGCCCGGGTATTTCCTCCGCATTCCCGATCTCCTGGCGGAGCTCGGACCGCCGCCATCGAAGGGGCGTCCAACATCCTCGCAAGTGGTGGTCTCCGGCGGCACCGATCTCTATGTCCAGCGCCCCGATGAGCTCGTCACGAGTGACATCTTCGTTGTGCCGCCGTCCGTCGAACCACCGATTCAGGTAGACGGCGGCCACATCTATCTGGCCGGCACCGCGACCGCCGAGGATATGAAGACCTCGGAAGTGCTCGCGAAGACGATCGGCGGTCTCGAATTCGCGATGTCGTTGATGGGCTCGCTGCCGATTCGCCACCGCGCAACAATCGCCGGCAACATCATCAACGCCTCGCCGATCGGGGACATGACCGTCATCCTCCTCGCCCTCGATGCCGAGATCGGCCTCATCGGCGGTGATACCCGCCGGTCACTGCCCCTTCGAGATTTCTTCCTCGGGTACAAGGAGCTCGACCTGCAACCCGGCGAGCTGGTGGAGTGGGTACGATTTGCGGTCCCAGGAAATGGAACGCACTTCAACTTCGAGAAGGTCAGCAAGCGCACCCACCTCGACATCGCCAGCGTCAACACCGCCGCCTCGTTGCGGATCGATGAGGGCCGGATCGTGCACGCCTGCTTCGCCGCCGGCGGAGTGGCGCCGATTCCGACGCAGCTCCCGCGAACCGCCGACTATCTGTGCGGCCGCAAGCCATCGGCTGAAGCCGCAATCGCCGCCGCGTCTTTCGCATGCGCGGAGGTAACCCCCATCTCCGATGTCCGCGGATCCGCGGATTACAAGCGCCTCCTCCTCGGTCAGCTTGTCCTCGCCCACTTCAATGTTCTCTTTGGAATCGAGGAGGGCCTCCTGGCGGAGGCCACCACATGAGTAACCGTGAGATTGGTCCGCACACCCGGGGAACCTCCCTCTTCGTCGGCGATCTTCCCGACCCACCGGGGTTGCTCCACGCGGCGGTGTTGGCGTCGCCTGTCCCGCACGCACGAATCGTCCGTCTCGACACGACCCCGGCGTCGGAGATCGACGGCGTCGCCTGCGTGATGACCGCCGCTGACATCCCGGGTGAGAACCAGATCGGCGGCATGGTCCAGGACGAGCCATTGCTCGCCGAGGGCGAGGTCCACTTCGCCGGCCAACCGATCGTGGTTACGGTCGCTGACACCCCGCGCCGAGCCCGTGAGGCCGCGCAGGCGGTCGTCGTCGAGTATGAAGAGTTCCCAGGGATTTTCGACCCTCGCCAGGCGGCGGCCGCGGGTTCGCTCATCGTCCCTTCCCGGACCTTCTCGTCCGGCAATGTGGACGACGCGTGGGCGTCATGCGGGGTCGTGGTGGAGGGACGGGCCGAGTCCGGCGGCCAGGAGCATCTTTACCTCGAGACCCAGGCCGCCCTGGTGGTGCCGCAGGAAGGCCGGCGGCTGAGAATTCTCTCCTCCACCCAGGCGCCGACCGCTGTCCAGCGCATCGTCGCCAGGGTGCTCGGGTTGTCGATGAACGACATCGAGGTCGATGTCGCCAGATTGGGCGGCGCCTTCGGTGGCAAGGAGGACCAGGCCACGCCGTGGGCGGCGATCGCGGCCCTCGCCGCGTCAATCCTCCATCGTCCCGTCCGCATTGCCCTGACCCGTGGCGAGGACAATCGGATGACCGGCAAGCGCCACCCCTACTCGTCAGACTTCAAGATCGGGCTCGACGCCGAGGGGCGGATCCTCGCCTACGAGGCCACCTACTACCAAAACGCAGGCGCCGCCGCCGACCTTTCGCCCGCCATCCTCGAGCGCAGCCTCTTCCACGCCACCGGCAGCTACTTCGTCCCCAACGTCCACGTCACCGCGCTGAGCTGCCGCACCAACCTGCCACCATTCACCGCCTTCCGCGGCTTCGGCGCTCCGCAGGCGATGTTTGTCATCGAGTCGGCAATCACCCGTGCGGCGGAAGTCATGGGCATCGACCGCCGGCAGATCCAGCACCGCAATCTCCTGTCGGAGGGTGATCTGTTCCCGTACGGCCAACGGGCTCAGGAGGGCAATGCCCACCGCGCCTTCGACGAGGTTCTCGAAGTTTTCGACGTGGCCGCGCTCGAACGGGATGCCGCCGAGCACAATAGGACTCACGCGCTCAGCAAGCGTGGCATCGCCATGATGCCGGTATGCTTCGGAATCTCGTTCACCAGCACCTTCCTCAATCAGGCCGCCGCTCTGGTCCACGTCTACACTGATGGGAGCGTCAGCGTCAGCACCGGGGCGATCGAGATGGGGCAGGGTGTCAACGCCAAGATCCTCAACGTTGCCGCCCACGCTCTCGGCATCGACCCCGGCCGCATCACGATCGAGACCACCAACACTCTGCGGGTCGCCAACACCTCCCCAACCGCCGCCAGCTCGGGCGCCGACATGAACGGCGGCGCCACCGAGATAGCCTGCCGTTCGATCATCGAGCGGCTGCGAAAGGTGGCCGCTGAGGTCCTCGACACGGCCGCCGATCGGATCACCGTCAGCGGCGATCGAGTGATGGTGGACGGCGTGGGCTGCGATGTGACGTGGGAGCAGTTGGTCTCGGAGACCTACCTCCGGCGCATCAGCCTCTCCGCCCAGGCCCACTTCGCGACCCCCAAGATCCACTTCGACCGCGAATCCGAGAAGGGCGAGCCGTTTTCCTATCATGTCTACGGCTCCGCCGTGGTCGAGGCCACCGTCGACTGTCTCCGCGGCACCTACACCATCGACCGCGTCGGGATCGTTCACGATGCCGGAAGGAGCCTCAACCCGTTGGTCGACATGGGCCAGCTCGAGGGTGGGCTGGTGCAGGGCATAGGCTGGATGACCGTCGAGGAGCTCCTTTTCGCCGACGGGCGCAACCTCACCGACACGCTGAGCACCTACAAGATTCCCGACATCCTGTCAGCACCCCAGATCGAGGGGCACTTCCTCGAAGACGCCGACAACCCCAACGCGGTGATGCGGTCGAAGGCCATCGGCGAACCACCGCTGATGTACGGCATTGGCGCCTACTTCGCCCTCCTCGACGCCATGAAGGCCTTCCGTCCCGACCGCGAGGCGTTCTTCCACGCCCCGATGACCCCGGAACGGGTCCTGATGTTCCTCCACGGCGACCGCCAGCACGCTTCGAGCGAAGAGATTGGCGAGGCAGCCACCGTCGTTCAACGGTAGTGGCCCGAAAAACCACAGAGACACAGAGGTCACAGAGCCACCCGTCCAGAATGCCCACAGATCACCCAGATAGACCCAGATGATCGCAAAGACGGGGGTGGCGGCAGTGCAGTTGATTGACGGCGGAACTGTCGACGATCTGCCAATCGCCGACGGCCGGCGGGAAGCCCGTTTGCTCCGAACGCAAGCGTTCGTCGCAGCCAGGCTTCCCACCGGCCGACACGCCTGCGGCGCGTCGGTTCCGCCTACCCTCTCATGTTTGGAAGGAAAGGCACATTTCATCTGAGAGCACTTCAAGCGGAGTGGCGAGGCCTGTGCTCCCGGAGCGCAGGCCGCTGGGCCGGAATACCGCGACGAAAGCTCGCTTTCGGAGCGGTCTTCCGGCCCAGCGGTCCTTGGCCGTCGTACGACGGCCAGGACCTCGTCGCGTGTTGAATCCCCGTAGGCTATCTGGGTGTATCTGGGTAATCTGTGGGCAATCTTGGGTGGGTGGGCAGCCTTCGTGCCTTCTTGTTTGCGACGTGGTTGATGGCTCTGTGTCCTAACTCTGTGTCTCTGTGCCTCTGTGGTTTTTCTGATGTTGAGATAGAATCGCCGCGTGGCTTTCTTGGAACACACCCAG
>CAYPBC010000100.1:3148-6795 GCA_964408845.1 uncultured Thermoanaerobaculia bacterium | reverse complement strand
TCCGACGCCTGATGGCGGCCCGTGACGATAAGGGGCGATCCGTTGTCGGTCCAGATTTTCCGATAGGCGCGGGCGGCGCGGATCGGCCTGAAGGGTAAAATCACGAGGTTGCGGAGCAACCACCACCGAAGTCGGGGCAGTTCGACGACCCGTGGATCGGAGAGGAACTGTCGAAGATATGTGCGAGTCGCGCGGGCGGTGGCGGCGGCCGGCGAGCCGAGATTGACGAGCAACACTCCGGCCGGTGGTGGGCTCGAGACCGCGGGAGGTTCGGGGGCGTATCGCACTGGTTCCAGTGTAAACCCGCATACTGAGAGACTCCGAGTTTCTCAGAAGCGCGGGTCTCAGGGAAAGGGCATGCGACTGAGCGCCGAAGGCGCGAAAGATCCATAGCCTGGGGCGTCAGCCCCAGGTATGGGCGTCACAATTTCCCGGAGCCCTGACAGGGCGACAGATCGTGGCTGCGGCGTGAGCCGTAGCCACGATCTTCCAGTTGTCTGTCGCCGCTTCGCGGCTGGTTCGAGCCATTACGACGAACTGCGGGAAGTTGCTGGAGAGCGCTGGTGGTTATTGAGCGGCCGGGCCGTCGACGAAGTCGTCGGGGTCAAATCCGTCGTCCTCGGGCACCTTTGCCCTGATTGCCTTCACCAGCTCCATGTGCCGCTCCTCTTCTTCGCGCAGCTCGGTGAAGAGCTCTTTGACGTCGGGGTCGGAGATATCGGGAAGGGCAGCGTCATAAAAGGCATAGGCCTTGACCTCAGACTCGAGGGCGACATCGAGGGCCGCTCGAACCGACATAAAGGCACGGGCGGCGTCGAATTCGGGCGCCTCGATGTCGAAGATCATCGACGTGTCTGCGGTGCGAGTCTCGTCGCCAAAGAGGTTCGCGCGCTGTGCGCTCAACTTCTCGGCGTGCTTGAGCTCGTTGGCGGCCATGAAGCGAAAGAACTCCGCCACCTCGGGTGTGTGGTGGGCCTCCATCTGTTGGGCAAAATCCTCGTAGCGCTCCTTGGCCTCCTCCTCCACATAGATGGCGAGGTCGAGGGTGTCGCGAAGCGAAAGGCCGTCGAAATCGATGCTCATTGTATCCTCCGGCGTCCCGTAGGGGGCGCGTTTCTTGAACGGAGACTGTGACCTCGAAAGGGACGGTTGTCAACCGGAAGGCGGGGAGGGGAACAGGGGATGGTGAAAAGGAGTTCGTCTCCTCTTCTCGTTCTGTCCTCTTCTCAGATACCGTATCGCTTTCCCTCCCACAGCTTGCCTACGAGCCATCCGATGAACATCAGGCCGATGAGAGCACCGGTGTGCCACACGAGCACGTGGCGGAGGTCGGACATCGGACACAGGACGTGGGTGAGGGCATCAGCGGTCACGGCCGCCCCGGCGCCGCCGAGGAGCCCTGCGATCGAGGGACGCAGCGGCAGCGCCCGAAAAACGAGCCACAGCGTGACCGCGAGGGCCGGCAAGGCCATGGCGACGTCGTGGGTGGTGCAGGTAATGCCCGCCGACATGCCGTGTCCATCCACCAGCGGCATTCCAGTGCTGTGCATCCAGGTCACGATGCCGACCAGGACCTGCATCAGCACCGCCGTGCCCAACCCGAGGGCCACCGCGCCGCGCGGCACCCCCTGGCCGGGGATCGCCTCGCGCAGCGCCATGCCCAGGAGCAGGATGCCCACACCGAGCTGGAGCGCTGTGCATCCCCAGCTCAACCACATCGGAAGTTGCTCTAGGTCGGCACGAGGCGAGAGCTTGAAGATGAAGATCATCACCGCAAGACCGACGGCTGCCACGGCGGCCGCCTGCAGGGTGCGCCTCCAGGCCGGCGGCAGCGGTCGCACCGGTTCGAGATCAGCCGCGATGGAGCGGCGGAGGGATTCGGGCAGCAGATCCGTGCTCATGCCTCGCCTCCCTGCTCTTCAAGCCGCGCGCGGACGGCCTTCAAAGCCCGGTGTGCCCGGACCTTTGCCGTGCCGGCGGCGATCCCCAGGACCTGGCCGACCTCCAAAAAGCTCAGACCGAGAAGGTGGTGCAGCATGAGGACCTCCTGAGCGGGACGGGGAAGTTCGGCGAGCATCTTGTGGAGGGTCGCGTGATCCGCCAGCTTCTCCATCTCCGGTGGCACCGGGACCTCCGGCAGCTGATCGTTTGCCAGGACCTCCTTGCGGCGTCGGCCGGACCTCAGGTGCATCAGAGCCACGTGCCGGGTGATGGCGTAGATCCACGGACGAACCGGACGCGGAGGGGTGTAGGTTTGACGGGCGCGGTGGATCTGGAGAAAGGTTTCCTGGAGCAAATCCTCGGCCACCGTGGCGTTGCGCACAAAGGTCCAGAGGTAGCGAAGCAGCGGTTGTTTGAGGGCGGCAAAGAGCCCTTCGAAGTCATCCATCCTGCCTTTCTGATAACCGATCATGAACGCGATCAGGCGTTCTTCCTCGGCTTTTCGATCGACTCCCATGGATGCGTTTGCCTTTCGTTCCTCGAATGTTACGTGCGGTGCCGTGCGCAGTATAGCGTGACCGGGGCGAACGGGCGCCCATGTAGCATGTGGGTCGTGACGACTTATGCCCTCCTCGAGTGGTACCGGACCTGCGCCCGTGAGCTGCCGTGGCGCTTGGAGCCCCGCGATCCCTATCTCGTGTTGGTCAGCGAGATCATGCTCCAGCAAACCCAGGTCGATCGGGTGGCGCCTCGATTCGCTGATTTCATCGCGCGTTTCCCGTCAATCTCGGATCTCGCGGCGGCAACCGAGGATGAGGTCCTGGCCGCCTGGTCAGGACTCGGATACTACCGTCGGGCGCGGAATCTCCACCGCCTCGCGCGGGAGGTCGCCGGTCGCCTGCCGACGGCGGCCTCCGACCTCGAGCGATTGCCGGGGATCGGCCCCTACACCGCGGCTGCGATTTCCTCGCTGGCGTTTGGTGAGGCGACGCCGGTGCTCGACGGCAACGTCATGCGAGTGGGCGCGAGGGTGCTCGCGATGGAGATAGATCCACGTTCGGCCGCGGGCCGCCGCCGGCTCGAGGCGTGGATCCTCGCCCTGATGGAGGATGCACCGCCGGGCAAGGTCAACGAGGCTCTGATGGAGCTCGGCGCGGTGGTCTGCAGACCCGCCAACCCCGGTTGCGAGAGCTGTCCTTTGGCCGGTGGTTGCGGGGCGAAGGCTGAAGGGCGACCGGAGGCCTACCCGCCGCCTCGACGCCGCCGAGCTCAGATAGCGCTGCTGTGGGTGGCGGCGTGCGCTGTCGATCGCAACGGCGATTGGTTGTTGCAGCGGATCGACGACTCTCCGATTCTCCGAGGTCTGTGGCTTCCCCCGCTGGCGGAGCTGGAGGACGGGGCCGACCCCGTCAGCGAGGCGAGGCGTCTCGTTCCAGTTGCGAGACATTCCTCCGCGGCCGTGGCACCGGCCGTGCGCCACCACATCACCCACCGGAAGATCGATGTTGTCCCGGTATGGTTCGAGGTTGATATTTTCGATCCGCCCTCCGAAAGCTGGCGATGGTTGGACCCGCGAAACCCGGATGTTCCGACATCGTCGCTGCTAGGCAAGCTTGTCGAACGCCTCCCGTGAGGTGCGAGGCTGAAGCCAGGCACCTCCGCCGAACCCTATGGGGGGTTTAGGTGGAAATTCCAAATTCCTAATT
>CAYPBC010000100.1:0-3048 GCA_964408845.1 uncultured Thermoanaerobaculia bacterium | reverse complement strand
AATTCCAAATTCCTAATTTGCCTAGCTATACTCTCCTTCGTGGATTGCCGCACTGCGTCGCTCAGCTTTCCACGCTTGAAGGAGGTCTCATGCATCACGCCACGGCAGGGTCGTTCCTCGGTATCTCCGGTGTCGTCTGGTTCTGGATCCTCACGATCGTCGGCACCGGCGCGGTCGTCCTGTCCCTGAGCCGGCGCTTCCAACTCCTCCGCGCCGGGCGCCCTGACAACCGATTCGACCGCCTGGGCGAGCGCTTCAAGCACATGTTCGTGTACGCATTCGGGCAGAAGAGGATGTTCGACGATCCCTTAGCCGGGCTCTATCACTTGCTGATCTTCTACGGGTTCTTGATGGTCAGCCTGCGGACCGTGACCATGGTCATCGAGGGTCTCTTCGCGGGCTGGGAGCTGTCTTTCCTGCACACACCCGTCGGCCACGCCTATCTGTTCTCCAAGGATATCTTCGAGCTGTTGGTGCTGGTCGGCCTGGGGTTCGCCATTTGGCGACGCGGCATCCAAAAGAAGGAGCGGGTGGTGCAGAGCGCCGGCGCCTGGATAGTGATCGGGTTGATAGCGATTCTGATGGTCACCGATCTCGCCGCCGAGGGCGCCCGCATCGCCGCCGGTGATCTGGATGGTTCCTACCTGCCGATCTCAGGTCTCGTCGGCGGCTGGCTCTCCGGGCTCGGCGGGACGGCCCTGCAGAAGATCTACAGCGTGAGCTGGTGGATCCACCTCATCACGCTCTTCGTCTTCGCCAACGAGCTACCGTACTCCAAGCACTTCCATGTCTACACCTCGATCTTCAACGTCTTCTTCGCCAACCTCGATGCGCCTGGAAAGCTGCCGGGGATGGACCTCGAGGACATAGACGAAGACACCACCTTCGGTATCTCAACGGTGACCGATCTGACGTGGAAGCAGATGCTCGATCTCTACACATGTACCGAGTGCGGGCGCTGCCGAGAGTTCTGTCCGACGACCATCACCCACAAGCCGCTGCAACCGGTGATGTTCACCAAATCGGTTCGCGACGAGCTCTATAGCGAGCAGAAGGAGATCCTCGCCGACCCCGGCGAGGACGGCAACGCATCGAAAGACGAGCTCGTGCCGACGGTGATCGACCCGGAGGTGATCTGGGCCTGCACAACATGCCGCTGGTGCGAGCGCGCCTGTCCGCTCGATATTTCGTATGTCGACAAGATCGTTGACATGCGCCGCAACCTGGTCCTCGAGAAGGCCGAGTTTCCGGAGGAAGCGCAGCCCGCCTTCCGCGGCTACGAGGTCAACGGTAATCCGTGGCAGCTGCCGGGCGAAGAGCGTGGCAACTGGGCGTCCGACCTCGGAGTCCCGCTGGCGTCGGAGACCGGGGGCGACTTCGAGTACCTGTTTTTCGTGGGCTCGCCGGGCAGCTACGACGATCACGGCAAGGAGGTCTCCCGGTCGCTGGTGAAGATCCTACAGGCCGCCGGTATCAAAATTGCCATCCTCGGCCCCGAGGAGGTTTCCACCGGGGATGCGGCGCGCCGGCTGGGAAACGAGTACCTCTTCCAGATGCTAGCGCAGCAGAATATCGAGACCATGAACGGTTACGGTGTGAAGAAGATCGTCACCAATTGTCCGCACGCCTTCAACACTCTTTCCCACGAGTACCCGGAATTTGGGGGGAACTACGAGGTCGTGCACGGCACTCAGATGGTGGCCCGTTTGGTGAGAACCGGCACGATCAAGCTCATTGGCACGGTCGAGGCGGACGTTGCCTACCACGACCCCTGCTATCTCGGGCGCACCAACGGTGAGTACGACGCTCCGCGCTTTCTCCTCAACGCCATCCCCGGGGTGCGGATGCGGGAGGCCGAGCTCAACCACGACCGCGCGATGTGCTGCGGCGCCGGTGGTGGCCGAATGTGGCTCGAGGAAACGATTGGCGAGCGCATCAACCAAGTCCGCTTTGGTCAGCTCGAGGCCAGCGGCACCACCAACGTGGCCGTCGCCTGCCCCTACTGTTTCTCGATGCTGTCCGACGCCCAGAACGAGCTCGGTCGTGAGGACGCCACGACGTACGATGTCATCGAGCTGGTGGCGAAGTCGCTGGAGGGCTGAGACATGAGTTACAGACACCTGAAAAACGCAGTTCTGTCGAGCGTGGCGGTGCTTCTTTTCGGCGCCGTCGTGTTTGCTCAACAACCGCCGACATCACGGGGTTCGGATTCGCTGAACGCCGAGCAGATAGTGGAGCTGGCCGCACAGGTGTACGCGCAGTGCGACTCGTATCGCGACTCCGGTGTCGCAGCCACAACCTACACCAGCGACGATCGGCAATGGATGGGGGAAAAGCCGTTCACGACCGTCTTTGTCCGTCCGAATCGAATCCGTTTCGAATATCAGGACATGAGCGCGGGCGACCCGCCGCCTTCCTACATCATCTGGGCCGATGGAAACGATGTCCGTACGTGGTCGGATGTGGAGCCCGGCGTCAACAGACCGGCAACCGTGAGCAGAGCCATCGCAGGTGCGGCGGGCGTTTCACAGGGGACATCTCATCGCATTCCGTCGATGCTTCGGCGGGATCCTTCGGCGTCGAAATCAGCTCTTGAGCTGAACTACGCCCGCAGGATCGAAGACGGAGACGTGGACGAATTCGAGTGTTTTCGCATTCGCGGCCAGAGCATCAGGACACCAAAGACACTCGGATCGGGCGACACCGGCATCGTCTTGCGCGAGAACTCCTCGACCATCTGGATCGACAAGCAGTCGTACCTCGTGAGGAGAGTCGATGAGTCCAACGTTTACGACTCGTTCAGCACCGATACCGTGACGACATACAGTCCGGAGATCAACGTGGAGATCCCGAGCGAGCTGCTCGAATTCGGTGCGCCAGAAACAGACTGAGAGCCAGCCGCGAAGCGGCGATAGACAGTCAAATGATCATGGCTGCGGCTGACGCCGCAGCCGCAATCTGTCGCCCTTTCAGGGCTCCCGGGATATTGACGTCTAATACCTGGGGCTCACGCCCCAGGCTATGAATCTGTCGCGCCTTCGGCGCTCA
>CAYPBC010000099.1:1826-6804 GCA_964408845.1 uncultured Thermoanaerobaculia bacterium | reverse complement strand
GGGTTCGGTCCGAGCGCTCGCAGCAGCTCAAAGATTGCTCCCGGCCCCCCGGCCGACCCGCCGATCGCGACGTAATCGAGGTTCCGACTCACGATCGGGGTGTCATCGGGTTCCTCGAGCGATTCCGCGCGGTCGGCCGCATCGGCCGCTAAAGGCGCCACCGCCTCGCGGAGGATCTTCCCGAGTTGGGTCCATTCATCCGGATGCTCGGGCTTGGAAAAGACCGCCACGACCCCGACGCCTTGCGCCCCGATCGCCTCTCGCACTCTATCTCGATGCTGTTTCGGCGTGATGACGAAGAGAGGAACACGTCGCCGCGAGCACATCGCGTCGACCAGCTCCCGGCCTGCAAGCGAGTGAAGATCGAGGTCGAGAACCACCACGTCGGGATGGTGGAGGGCAGCGAGCCGCACTATCTCCCGGCCGTCGTCCGCCTCGCCGATAACCGAGATTTCGGCCGATGCTTCGAGAACCTGTCGGAGCACCGCTCGGACCGCGATCGATCGGTCGCCCACCAGGACGCGGGTAACGCTCACCGTCCACCCCCGACCCGGTACACGAGGGCAACCAGATCGCGGGCATCGAGCCCCTGCTTCGTCAGGTAGGCATCGGCGCCCGCCTCCAGGCCGGCGATTCGATCAGCCGCCCGGTCGAGCGTCGACACCACCACAATCGGCAGATCGGCCAGACGCGAATCGCCGCGGAGCTCCCTCGTTAGCCTGAGTCCGTCCATGCCGGGCATTTCGATGTCGGTGATCAGACAGTCGAAATCCCGGTTTTCAAGGGCCAACAGGGCGTCTTCGCCGCTGCCGACGCTCGTGACGCCCAAACCCCCGTCCTCGAGCAATCGCCGCACCATTTCCCGCGTGACCACCGAGTCATCCACCAGCAACACCTGAATCGGGCGAGGGCGCGGTCCGTGAATCGGTCGGTCGAAGGCCTCAAGAGCGTCGATCGTACCCAGGCGTTGGAGGGAGAGCACAAACACGGGGCGCCCGGAGGCCAACAGCGTGATCCCCTCCACCACCGCTGGTGCGCCGGCAGCATCCGGCAGGGGGTGAACGATCACTTCCTCCTCGCCGACAACCGAGTCCGCTACGACACCGACCACGCCCCCGCCGATCACCATCTCCACCAGCACCCCGTCTCCGGCATCGGGTTCACCCACCGCATCGGCGAGAAAGCGGGCCGTGATCGTCCGATCACCGATCCGTACCACGCGACGCCCTTCGACCTCCTCCACCTGTTCCGCCGTGACCCTGCGATATGCCCGCGCCGGGGCCACAGGCACCGCCAGTTTGTGCTGCCCGACCTCAAGGACCAGGACGCGCTCCCCGCGCCGGGCGAGCGGCACCTCGACCGTGATGGTCGTCCCCAAGCCGGATTCCGACTCCATCCACAGATCGCCGCCGGCCGACCTCACAGCCGCGGCAACCGCATCGAGCCCGATACCGCGCCCGGAGAGCTCGGTCGTGGTTTTGCGGGTCGTGAATCCGGGTCGGAATAGAAACTGGAGCACCTCGGATGTCGTCAATCCTTCGGCCGCCTCTTCGGTGATCAACTCGCGCCGGATGGCGGTGGCCACGACCTCTTGGCGGTTGATCCCCCGCCCGTCATCGACGATTCGGAGACGAACTCGATCTCCCTCGCTGGAGGTCTCCAGCCGGATACTCCCGACCCGATCCTTGCCGGCCTGTGCACGCTCATCTGGGCTTTCGATGCCGTGATCGACGGCGTTCCGCACCAGGTGCAGAAGGGCCTCGCGCAGCCCGTCGACGATCCTCCGATCGAGCTGCGCATCGCCTGCGATCACCTCGACTTCGACCCTCTTCCCGAGCGCATCGGCGAGCTCGCGCGCATGCCCTGCCAGGATCTTCAGAAACGGCTTCAGCGGCTGAACCTGAAGGTGGAGGAGCGTATCGAGCTGGCGTTCGGTGAGACGGCTCAAAATGCGCTGTCCGCCCTCGAGCTCAATCGCCACCTGCCTCAAAGACGTTGCAAGGGTTGCCAACACCTGCTGCGGAGCGCGTTCGCCGACCCCTCGCTCCGCGAGGGCCGCGAGCCGGAATATTCGATTTACGAGGCCTTCTGCGGCTACCGCCACGACCCGCAGTCGTGCGCCGCGGTCAGCGAGATCGTCCACCAATCCCGCCGCAACACGGATTTCCTCCCGCTCCCTGCGTCGCCCGCCGGCCCGCAGCTCTTCCGGTTCCGGTTGATCTTCGTCAGATGCAGGCTGTCGATCGGAGTCGGCTGCCAGTGCCGCTACACCCTGTGCAATCTCCTCGAGGCAATTCGCGATGTCTCCCGCCGCCGGTGGATCCGGAGAATCCAGAAGGTCCTCCGCCAAGTGGCAAAGCTCGGCCACCTCACGAAAACCCATCATCCGGCTAGCGCCTTTGAGGGCGTGCAGCTCCCGGCGAACCTGCACCGGGGCATCCACGCGCCCGTCCATAGCGTTGACCAGCTCGTAAAGCACCTCGATCCGGTCTCCCGCCTCCTCGAGAAAGAGGGCCCGGAGATCGTCGTCGATTCTCAGATTTTCATCCAGTTCAGGAGGTTTATGTCCACCCCGAGAGTGCCCACCATCGCACCGGCGGCGTCGTGGACGGCGACCGCGATGGTGAAGCACGGATCACCGGTCAACAGCGAGTCGTAAATGGGGGTGACCGCCGATCTTTCCTCGCGCGCCACCGCCTGGAACCACGGGCGATCGGCATACGACTGGCCGACCGCGACGCTCCCGGGAAGCTCGCGGTCCTCAACCAGCTCCCGGTTGGCGACGAAGGAGATCATCAATCCCGAGAGATCGACCAGGTAGACGAACTCGACGAAGGAACACTCGTCCAGTAGCTCTTCGAGCAAACCTTCCACAGCCTCGAGGTTTCCGGTGAAATCCTGAAGACGCCCGGTCCACTTCGAAAGTTGGTGTTTGAGCGAGTGCTTAGATTCGATGCGGAAGCTCTGGGTGAGCAGCTGGATCGACAGGGCAAGCTGGTTCAGCCGGTCGGAAGCGCCGGTGTACTCGGAAAGACCATCGGCGATCCGCTGCACCACCTCGCTGACCTCGCGGAGCGTCATAACCACCTGATCGGACGCGGTGCGCTGCTCCTGGGTGGCCAGCGAGATCTCGCGTGCGGCCTGGGCGGTATCGGCCAGGGCCGCACGCAGGGTCGTAATCGCACCTTCCGAGGCCCGGCTTTGATGCAGGACCTGTTGCGCCGCTTTGGTCCCCTCTTCCGTCGCCACCACCACCCCCCGGATCGACACCGCAAACTCGTCGAGGTGAGAGCGCACCGAGTCCACCGACTCACGGGACCGCTCGGCGAGACGACGAACCTCCTCTGCCACGACCGAGAACCGCTCTCCATACTCCCCGGCATCCGAAGCCTCGATGGCGGCGTTGAGCGCCAAGATGTGGGTTTCCTGTGCGATCTCGGTGATCAGATCCAGGATCCGGTAGATCTCGCGGGACCTGCTGCCGAGAGTGTCCGCACGCACGCTAATGGCCTCCACGTGCTGGCGAACCGCTTCAACTCCGGCGACCGCCGCCTCCACCGAGGCGACGCCGGCATCACCCGTCTGTTCGGCGTGCGCCGCGAGGTCGGCCTGGCTTGCCGCGTTGCTGGCGATCTGTCCGGCCGTTCGCGCCAGCTCCTCGGTTGTGGCTGTGATCTCAACCACAGCTGCGGCCTGCTGGCTCGAAGCCGACGCAAGCTCCGACGAGGTCCGCTGCACGGCGCCGGCCGCGGTCGCAACTTCTACCGAGGAGGTCTGTATCTGTTGGATCAGCGCGGCCAGCGCGCGGCTCGCCCCCTCGACCGCGGCCCGCATGTCGTCGGGCAGCGGCGCGGCCGTCTCAGCGGCCGCTACCATGTCGCCGTGCTTGAGCTCGTCAAGGGTCCGGCCAAGGGCCTCGCACTGCACCCGATAGCGATCCTGTAGCGACAGCAGGTCCTTCTCGGTGCGCCGCTGGGGCAGGTAGACCATAATCACGTAGCTCACGGTTGCCAAAACCCCGATGACGAGAAAGGCACGCACCAACCATTCCTCACGCAGCTCGTTAGTCGCGGCGTCGAGCAATGCGCCCCCGACCAGCACAACCATCACGAGCAGGCCCGGTCCGATCCAGCCCAGGAGCCCGCGGCGTTCGCGTCGTTCAGGCATCGGCATCCTCCGGTGTCGAAAAGAGACGAGCCGTATTCAGTACCTTCACCGAGTCGCCGTCGACAGTGAGGGTGCCTTCGATCAGCGGATTCGGAGATCCTGGTTGAGGCGGATCCGCAAGCGTCACAACCCGCAGCGCCTCGTCGATAGCGAGCCCGAGCGCGGCGCCGGACCACGCCCCGTGTCGCCCGAGAATCACCGTCGCGCGGTGATCGGACCGCGGCGTGCCGCCGGTCACCAGGGCGTTCAGGTCGAGCACCGCCAGCGGCTCACCTCCAAACTGGGCGAGCCCGAGCAGGTGCGGCCGCGCACCGGGAGCCGGATGGCAGGCCAGACCGCGCACGACGCGGCGCACCTGGTCCGCCGGCAGCGCCCAGCCGGCCCCTCCCGATCGCACCAGAAGGTAACGGCGAACTCCTGCGGGTCGAGCGACTTCCTGGTCCATGGTCATCAGAATACCATCCCGGAGGCGAGCTCCTAAAGTTCTCAATTCTGAATTCTCAATTCTCAATGCTCCGTCAACCTGAAGGGAAGCGGGTGTGGGCGATGGGAATTAAGAATTGAGAATTGAGAATTGAGAATTTCCCCGTGATACCTGCGGCTCAGGGGAATCCACCTCTGACCAGTCGAGCTCCGAACCACGCATGCTGTGGGGAATGAGGAAGATCCCCATCATCACTACCCATCCGAGGATCACCGCCACCCGCGAAGTCACACCACGCGCCGCGGTGACCGTCGCCGGCAACCAGGCGAGAAAGGCGATCAGGGTCTTGTTGTCGGTGAGGTCGTGGCCGAACGGCCACCCCGTCCA
>CAYPBC010000099.1:0-1726 GCA_964408845.1 uncultured Thermoanaerobaculia bacterium | reverse complement strand
GGTTTGTTGACGGTGATGATCCGCCTGAGGTCGATGGGCGTGCCCTCGACCACCACGTCGGCGTCGACCGCGTTGATGGTTTCCTCGAGCTCTCTCACCTGCTCGTCGCCATAACCCATGGCGGGAAGGATGCGCGCGGCGTTGGGGTACTTTTCGAAGGTCGCCCTGATGCTCCCGACGGCGTACGGCCGCGCATCGACGATATCGGCCGCCCCTGCCTGCTTGGCGGCAAACCAGCCCGCACCGTACTCCATCCCGCCGTGGGTCAGAGTCGGACCGTCCTCGACCACGAGCGCACGCTTCCCGGCTATGAGCTCGGGTTCGTCCACGGTGATCACCGAGCGGCACTTGATGACCTTCGCCGACGGGTTGGATTCATGGCACGTGTCGACGACCTGTTCGACCTTGACCGGATCGGCGGTATCCACCTTGTTGACGATCAGGAGGTCCGACATCAGGAGATTGGTCTCGCCCGGGTAGTAGGTGAGCTCGTCACCCGCTCGATGCGGATCGACGAGCGTGATGTGGAGATCGGGGCGATAAAAGGGTGTGTCGTTGTTGCCGCCGTCCCACAGGATGACGTCGGCCTCCTTCTCGGCCTCACGAACGATCTTCTCGTAGTCGACGCCGGCAAAGACTACAAACCCATTGTCTATGTGCGGTTCGTACTCCTCACGCTCTTCGATCGTGCACTGGTGGCGATCGAGATCCTCGTAGGTCTCGAAGCGTTGGCAGGCCTGTTTGGCGAGATCACCGTAGGGCATGGGGTGGCGGATCGCGACCACCTTCTTCCCCATCTCCTTGAGGATGCGCGAGACATACCGTGTGGTCTGCGATTTCCCGACACCGGTGCGGACGGCGGTGATCGCGATCAACGGTTTGCTGGATTCGACCATCGTCCGTGTGGCCGAGTGGATACCGAAGTGCGGCCCCCAGCTGATCACCCGGCTCCCCTTGCCCATCACGTAGTTGTAGGGAACGTCGGAGTAGCAGAACCACACCTCATCGACGTTGTTCTTCTTGATCACATCTTCGAGATCCGCCTCCGCAAGGATCGGAATACCGCCGGGATAGAGCGACCCGGCGAGCTCCGTGGGATACGTCCGGCCCTCGATGTCAGGGATCTGGGTGGCAGTGAAGGCCACCACCTCGTAGTCCTCGTTGTCGCGATACAGACAGTTGAAGTTATGAAAATCGCGCCCAGCCGCACCCATGATGACGACCTTGGTCCGTGCCATGACAGTGCCTCCATGACGGCCCACCGGTGAGACGCCTAGCCCCCGTGAGCCTACCGCCGGGTAAAGCTGAACCGGCGGCGGCGCGCATCATACCACCCACGCGCCCCACCAGAATTTTGAGTGTTGAGTTTTTAGTTTTGAGTTATCCCTCGCCTACGCTGGAAACCCGATGGTGATGGGCGCAACCACAACGTACCGTTGCGGAGGGTGACGCCCACGAGTGATCACTGGATCGCGACCGACCAGGCCGAGAGGTCGCCCGACTCGAAACCATCAACCAGGAGCCGCTGGGGTTGAACGGCGAGGCGGTGGATTTTCTTTCTGTTCAGAATCATCACCCCGACTGGTTTTTCTGCCCTCGCCTGGCGCTGAAGCCGGATACGGGTAGAATGCCGGTCAACCGCGTCCGGTGCGGGTCAGGGCATTAGCGGCACCCCGAGAATTCACTGAGGAGTACTTCAATGCACAATGGAACCCTAATGCTCGTC
>CAYPBC010000098.1:1710-6853 GCA_964408845.1 uncultured Thermoanaerobaculia bacterium | reverse complement strand
TGTTTGATGCGGTGCTCGCGGTCAGCCCGAGCCTCAACTGGGACGAGGATCTCCCGATCCGTCAGGCCGAATCGTTTTTCGACGGCCGCGATGAGTTGAACGAGACCCTCTTCGTCGTGATGGCCAACGAAGAAGAGGGTGATCCCGCTCCCACCCGCCTCGATCGCCTCGAAAAGGCGTTGGCCGCAGCCGATGCCGAGGGTTTTGACTGGGAGGTCATGCGGTTACCCGACGAGACCCACGGCTCGGTCGTGCTGCGTGCGCACTACTGGGGTCTCCGCCACGTCTTCGAGCCGTGGCGCCTGCCGCGCGACCCCGAGACCGGTCTCTTCGGTGGTGATCTCGCGGACCTCAAGGAGCACTATGACGGGTTGTCGAAGCGGTATGGATACACCATCCAGCCGCCAGAGGACACGATCAACGTCGTGGCCTATGGAATGCTCGGCAGAGGCGAGGTCGACGAAGCGATTGCTGCCTTTCGCTACGACGTCGAGCTATACCCGGACTCTGCCAACGTTTACGACAGCCTCGGCGACGGATTAGTTGCTGCGGACCTTCTTGAGGAGGCGCTCGCCAGCTACTCCAGGGCGGTCGAGAATGCCACCGAGCTTGGCGACGAGAACCTCCCGATCTTCACGGCCAACCGCGACCGCGTGAAGGAGCAGCTCGAGAAGGAAAAAGCCGAGTAGGACGCAGCCGAGACGGCTGCGGGCGGCAACGTTCAACATTCAACGTTCTAACGTTTAAACGTTCAACGTTCAACGTCTACCTACCGAAACCAGCCGGGTTCGGCACCGTGACGGCGGGCCTCGCGGACGATTCTCGAGAGTTCGGCCCGCTTGCGCCTGATCTCATCGTCGAGGACCCGGGCCTTGGCCTCGGCGTGGTCGAGTCGAGCGAGGTTCTTTGCTGTGAGAGGGCCGTCCTCGATGCGGTCGATCTCGACCTCGAGGAGGCTGCGGCGCCTCTCGACGCCGGCGATTATCTGGCGTTGCACGTGGAAGGCCTTCCGCCAACGCGCCCGCTCGGCGGCGTCCGGCTGTGTTGCCGGCGCGGAACTGTGTGTCGCTACAGATCCGAGGGTTACGGCGCCCTCGGCCGCGAACACCTCCAGATTTTCGTTGGTGATCATCAGGCGGTCGACACCGCCGCCTGCCCTCGATCGATTGAGCGTGAGGCGGCTGGCAAAGGCGGCGAGGGAGCCGGGTCGCGGCGTCGGGGTCGGCGTCGGGTTCTCGGCGGCGACCAATGTGGTTGCCGCAAGTAAAGAAATCACGCATATCGCGTGACACCACGATTTCGATTGGGGGAGACTGAGGATATCCATGCCGGTTTCCTTTCCGGCGTGGACGGGATACGAGGAAAGTACACCTTTTCGTCCCCAATATCAATACACGTCGAGGTCGTCGGCAAACGCCACATCACCGTCGAAGGACTGGCGAATCTCGGCCAGGAGCTCCTCCTCGGTCGCGCCCCACATGAGCTGATGGTAGAGGACGAGGAGCTTCGGTCGCGCTCTGGCGGCAATCTCTCCAAGCTCGATGCCCGAGGTGTGGGAGGCCTTGTGGTAGGCCTGCCAGTCCGGAGGCCGGCCGTCGAAACCAGTTTTGGCGTAAACCTCGTGCACCAGTACGTCGCAGCCCGAACAGGCCTCGACCACGCTGTCCGAGGGTGTGGTGTCGCCGGCAATAACCACCGCGCGGTCGGCGGTGTCGAAGCGGAAACCATAGGCGTGCTTCCACGCGCCGTGTGGTACCGCGAAGGCGGTCACATTGACGTTCTCGTCCCGGTAGATCTCACCGGGGACGATCTCGTGGACCTCGACTGCGATCCCGGGCTCGTTCTGAGGCTGATTGCCGTGGAGCCGGATGCCGATGTCCTCCGCGTAGGCGGCGAGGATGTGGTCGGTCATCGATTTGATTCCGGGTGGTCCGTACACTACGAGCGGCTGCTCCCGGCCATGCACCCACGGCGTCAGAATGAGGTCGGCGAAGCCCGCCGTATGGTCGGAGTGGAGGTGGGTCACGAAGAGCCGGGTGAGGTTGGGCATGTCGAGCTCATCGATTCCGCGCTGCCGCGCGGCCTCTGCACGCCGCACCACGCCGGGCCCGCAGTCCACGAGATAGGCCTGCCCGCCGGTGATGACCGCGGTCGCGGGCCCTGACCGCTCGGGATCGGGGTTCGGGGTGCCGGTGCCGAGCATGACGACCAGGGTCCTGCTCTGGGAGGGCGAGGGCGCCGGTTGATCTCTAACCGTAGACGACTTCTCCTCGGATTGGCGGCTCGTGCATGAGCAGATCAGAACGCAGGCGAGTGTGACGGCGATTGGGGCTCTTCGCATGGCCCCATCATCCCGCAGACCGCGGCAAAGGCAAGAGCCGTCCGAGCACGACGGGAATCCGGGCGCCGGGGTTATTGCCCCGCGATCGGTTTTTTACGGAGTTACCAGATCTCGGGCGGCGCCTTGAGCCGTTCCACTGCGCGGCCGCCGAGCAGGTGCTCATCAAAGATCTCGGCGACATCCTCGCTTTTGACTCCCACGTACATGACGCCGTCCGGGTAGACGAGCACCGTGGGCCCGATCTCGCACGGTCCCAGACAGCTGGTCCTGGTGACGGCGACCCGGCCCCATGCCTCGCGTTCCTCCATCAAGCGTCCGAACTCGGTGAGCAGGTCCGGAGTCCCCCGATCTGAGCAGGACCCCTTCGGATGCCCCGGCGGACGCTGGTTGAGGCATATGAAGACGTGTTTTTCCGGTTTCGGCATGAGCCATCCCTTCGCATCAGAGGTCGGTGCTCGATACTCGATGCTCGATCCATCGCTCGCCTGCCCCATGACAACATGGTCCGCGATGATGATCTTGTCGCATCCAACATCCAGCATCCGTTGATCGATCGGACAGACCTCGAACCGCCAGCCCTGATCGTGCAAGGAACCAGTCTTTTCTACTCGACAGAGATCAGCTCGATGTCGAAAACCAACATCCCGGCGGGTGCTCCGGGCGCGCCGCTGTAGGCCAGGCTTTCTGGGATCCAGAGGCGGCGTTTCTCGCCCGCCACCATCAGCTGGACGCCCTCGGTCCAACCGGGAATCACCCGGTTGAGTGGGAAGGTGACAGGCTCGCCGCGCACAAGCGACGAGTCAAAGAGCTTGCCGTCGGTTGTCCAGCCGGAGTAGTGGACGGTGACCTTGGAGTCGGCCTTGGGGTGTTCAGTGCCAACGCCGGGACTCAGAACCTTGGTTGAGAGCCCGCTCGCGGTCTTCTGAGAATCCTCCGGTGGCCCGGCGACGTCCTCCGGTGTCGGTGGCGGAGGAGGCGGCGCAGGCTGGCCCTGAATTTCGAGAAGTTCGACGTCGAAGACCAGCATGCCGGCGGGTTTGCCGGGCATGTTGTCGTAGGCGAGCTCGACCGGAATCCAGAAGCGGCGTTTCTCTCCCACCACCATCAACTGGACGCCCTCGGTCCAACCGGGAATGACTCGGTTGAGCGGGAAGGTTGCCGGCTGGCCACGCTTCAGCGAGGAGTCAAAGAGCTTGCCGTCGGTGGTCCAGCCGGAGTAGTGGACGGTGACCTTGGCCCATGCGTCAGGGTGCGCGTCGCCGGTGCCGACCGCGAGTACCTTGGAGCACAGACCGCTGTCGGTGCAGGTGGCGTCCTGGGGCGGAGCGGCAACATCTGCAGGTGTTTCGATGTTCTGGGCGCGGCCGGTCACGGTGCACAATAGGACAAAAACAACGAGGAGAATGCTGTATTTCATGGCGGCTACCCTAACCCGAACCGGGCGATCTGACAAGGGGACTCGGGCCAGCCGCTACAACCATGGTGCTACAGTTAAATGAGGAACAACCGGATTGTTTGAGGGGGGCATGAGGCGCGACACGAGACCCTGGGTTTGGTACCTGCTTGTGGTGACGTTGGCGATGGTGGTGGTAGGGTGCGGGCCGAAGACCCTGGACACCTCCAGCCTCGAAAAGCTCGAGAACTCCCTCACAGCGCTTCGCGAGCCGCTGGAACTTGACGAACGCGACCGATTTGATGAGGCACTGACATACCTCGTGGGTGGCGGGGCCATCCTGAACGAGGAAACTCAACGGATACATCCGGGAATCGTCCTCGCCCTCTATCAACCGCTTGCGGGGATGACGGTCGAGGGCGTCATAGTCGAAGCCCGTCGCCGGCGGCTCGAAGAGGTCAAGGGCGCCGTGACTGCGCTCGAGAAGAAGCGCGAGGGTTCGGATACGAACCGCGAGGCTCTCGACGCCTTCGACCTCAAGGCGAGCCGGGTGTACAAAAAGAACCGCGGCTTCCTCGAATGGCCGATGATTGAGTTCAAGGCCGAGAACAACACCAACCAGGTGATCTGGCTGATCCACTTCCGCGCCGCCCTTTTGCAGCCGGGCCACGAGGAACCTTGGCTGGTGGAGGAGTTCGACCAGCTCGTGCTCGGCGGGCTCGCCCCTGGCGAAGGCGACCTGTGGCGCATCGAACCGGAGCGGCAGGAGTGGGTGACCCTCGTCGACCCTCATCCCGATTTTGGGTTCACCCTCGAGGTGATGCGTCTCGAGGGCCTCGGCGGCAATGTGATCGCTGCCACCGAATGGGGTGACATCGAGGAGGCGCGCCTCGCCCTCTATCAGAAGACCCTCGAGGCGATCCGCACCACCGGCGGCCTCGCTCTCGACCGTCCGCCGCGGGCGGCGGGGCAGGAGTCCCGCTGAAGACTGTCCCGCTCGAGGAGGAGACCCTCAGGGAGCCGATCCACCAAACTGCGGCTTCGGATTCGGAATTGAGCGGAACCGGGCAGAAAACAGGCTGTTCCGTTGTTGCTTGCAGTGACGGAGGCAGACATGACTATCCGAAACCTCGACCACGTGAACGTGACCGTGAGGGATTTCGATGAGACGGTGGACTGGTACCGCCGGGTCTTCGGTTTCAAGCTCGTCGAGGACAAGGTCACCGACCGTGTGCGGTGGGGGGTGATCCGCTCCGGCGACGCGATGCTCTGCATCTACGAACATCCTCGGCGTGAGCACCTCGATCGTTTCGAGCTCGGTGACCGCGATCTCCACGGGATGGCCCACTTCGGACTCCGCATTTCAGATGCCGACGAGTGGTTGGAGACCGTCGAGCGGGAGAAGGTCC
>CAYPBC010000098.1:0-1610 GCA_964408845.1 uncultured Thermoanaerobaculia bacterium | reverse complement strand
GTGCTTCAAGCTCATGCTCCACGGTTTCATGTTCCATACGGCGTCGGAGAGGTAGGCAAAGCCATAGGCCATAAAGCTGACGCAACCCACGATCCGGAAGACCTGGAGGTAGTGTGAGCCGGGAGCGAGCGTCCGGCTCCCGACATAGGCGGCGAAGAACCCAACCACGAGGCAGTAGACGAACCACCCACCGAGTTTTTTGCCCATCGCCGGGGGGCCGTTCGGAAGTGTGTTGAGCATCCCGACCGGACCCTTCGCGTACTTCTCCTTCATCTCCGGTGAGCCCATCTCCTTGACGTTTCCGCAGTGGGGAAACGCGTAGAAGCCCGGGGAGATGTTCTCGGCGCGCATCGCGTCGAGGATCTTCTCCTCGTTGGGTAATTGGCGGTACTCGGAGTTGTGGTATTTGAAAACCATATGGATGACCGAGCTCGCGATGAAGACCGCCACCGCTGAAAGCACGATCGGGAGCCAGAGAGCTGTCAGGGACACCATGTCGACCTCCTCTTAAATTTTGTGACCTGGTCTCGATTTCTGATGCAGCCTTTATACCAGCGCCACCAATCCATGTCCATCAGAAGACCAAGCCACCCTGAGCAAACAGACAAAAGCCAATAGCTAACAACTCCCGGCAGAACCGGGTCAGATTTCGCTGACCCTCCCCGCGAGATAGGTGATGATGTCGGCAGCCTCGTGTCGGGCGTTGTTGCCGACCACCAGACACGGCGCCTGGGCCTTGCCGGACACCGCCACCAGCTCGTCGAGGGCGGCCTCATCGTCGGTCACGTTGCGCACTGGAATGGTGTCGATGTGAAGATTCCCGAGTGCAGCCATCGCATTCGTGGAGAACATACAGTTCGAGCGCACAAAGAGCACCGTGTCGTCCTCGAGACCTTGCGGTTCCGGATACGACGTCAACGTGCTCTCGTGGGCCTCGTTGACCTTCTCGCAGAGGGCGGCGAGCTCGGCGATGTCGCGCTGTCCACTGGGAGTGACCGATGAGACGTGGTGGACAACGCCG
This sequence comes from uncultured Thermoanaerobaculia bacterium, assembly GCA_964408845.1. Lineage (GTDB taxonomy): Bacteria > Acidobacteriota > Thermoanaerobaculia > Thermoanaerobaculales > Sulfomarinibacteraceae > Sulfomarinibacter. The sequence goes on along the minus strand of CAYPBC010000098.1, from coordinate 589 downwards.
TCCGCGTCGATGATCACGGTAGCGCGGTCGTCGATACCGGCCTCATCGAGATAGAGGCCGTACGAGTCCGCCACCGCCCCCTTGGGGTGAAAGTCCGACAACAGAGGGAAAGAGATGCCGCCGAGGCTCATGGCCCAGTTGGCGTGACAGTAGATTGAGTCGATGCTGACACCCAGAACCTGGGTGTTGGCGGCGCGGAAGCGGTCGAGCATCGCTTCCACGCCGGGGATCTCGGTGCTTCACGTGGGGGTAAAGTCGAGGGGGTAGAAGAGCAACATGACGTGCCGTCCACCCCTGAATTGATCGAGACTGATTTCCCGCGAAAATTGATCCTTTAGCGTGAACCCGGGCGCGGTCTCTCCAACTTTTATCATCACGGCCTCCTTCAGAATTCGCGCCGCACATTGTAGCTCGTTCTCGTCCAGAAACGGCGCTTTTGGGCAATTTCGTCGTCAGACTGCGAATTCCCTTGTGCGGCGTACTCGGGTACGCCTCCGCGGGGATCCTTGTCTTCCTAGAACCTGCACAAAAATCGCTCGTTTCTGCATCGAGAACTGCGCAGTTTCCACCAGAGTTTCTGGATGGGAAC
>CAYPBC010000097.1:0-6853 GCA_964408845.1 uncultured Thermoanaerobaculia bacterium | reverse complement strand
AGAAGGGATAGGAAATTCCTTTCGCGCACCTCGAACGTCGCTTGGGTTGTTGAGCTGATCGACCCCGAAATCCGCTCTGAATGTCTTGACCGATGAATCAGAGGAGCGCTCGGAGGGGGGATGCGAGGTTCGAGCAGACTGCGATCAGTGAATGCGGCCCTGCGAGCCGGCGACCGAGCACACCCCGCACAACCGGATCTCGAAATCAGGTCACGATACAGCTTCGAGGACCCGGTCTTCGGGCGGCCCGCGGTCCCTTTCGGGCTGTGTGCGTCTGAGGTGTCTGAGAATCTGGTCGACCACCCGCAAGTCGATGATGAACGCAATGATCTTCATCTCTCCGCCGCAGTCGGGGCAGACGAGGGGATCGACCTCGTACACGCGCTTGATCATCTCAGCCCAGCTTCGGCGGTTAGCGCGCGTCGGGCGAGCGAACCTGAACCTCTTCCGGCACGAGGCTGGGAGAGAGATCTGACTTCTGGGAGGGCTGGCCCTCGATCGCGCGCTTGCGCTTGCCCCTCGACACATTCGAGTACCACCCGTTGTACCTGACGAGATGCCGGCGCGGGTCGGGGATGTGCATAATGATGCGGGCGAGGAAGTCGGCGGCGTCGAAGGTCTCGGGCGGGTCTCGCCGAAGCTGCGGGTTCCGATCGTGCCCGGGCTTGCGCCGGTAGAGCACCTCGCCTCCGTTGTGCCAGCGCATGCGCTCGAGGTTGATGGGCGGGCGGAGAATGTAACGGGCCAGGCGCTCGAGCCCACCCAACACGAACGCCGCCCTTTCGGGCGGCGGTTTTGTAATTTTTGGCGGGGCACCGATATGCCGATGTCACAATTCAACAATTCGGTACGTGGCACCGATGGCGGTTTCCGTTTCGGTCATCGCGAGGCTCTCGATCATCCATCCCGCCTCACAGTGCGTGACAATCAGCAGCCAATTGAGATGATGCGCTCGGCCGAGCATAGCACACGGATATCCGACCACTGAAACTCCCAACTCGACGTCACCCATTTGGGTGATGACGACCGGGACTCCTCGACCAATCCTAGGGGGTAGGAAGTACTGAAATCTCTGGATTGCGATGGATGGAGGGGCGCTATCGAACCGCAGGCTGGTCGATTGCGGCTCCGGTTTCCGCAGCTCGGGAATCATCCCGGCTGCCGCACCTCGAAGGGAGGAACTTCATGGGATCACTGGAAAGGAAGACGGAGGCGTCGCGTGTGAAACCGGCGGGTCTGGTCACCGTCGGCATCGTCATCGTTGCGCTGGTCACGGGGCTGACCACCGAGGCCCGAGCGCGCGCACCGCAGACGGCGGCGACCTGGCAGCTGGCGACGGCGAAGGACATCCCCGCGCCGGTGCAACGCGCGGCTTTCGATCCGGGGAGCGAGACGGCATACCTGGCGACGCTGACGAACCTGTACGAAGTCCGCAACGGCCGGGCAAGGTCGATCGCCAAGATGCCGCGCCACGGCGCGAGGTTGCTGCTCGCGCCGGGCGGCGGAATGTACGCCTGGCTCATCCCTGACGACAAGCCGGCGGACCTGTTCACGGTTCAGCTCGTGGACATCTCCGGAGAATTCCTGGCCGACCTGCAACTGGAAAAGGCGCCGTACGGTTTCGGGGGACTCCACCTCGGTGCCCGAGGACGTCTCGTGGTCACCGTGTCCGCGCTCGACGATTGGCAGGGAGCGCACGGGCGGTTTCTGTACGCCTTCTGGAGCCGCGACGGACGTCTCCTCGGTACCGTCGTACGACCCGAGAAGGAGATCGGGATCGTCGCGGCCGACGGAACGTCGATCCTGCTCCTCGGAGAGAAGGAAGCACTCGCCTTCTCCGCCGACGGTGAGATTCTCTGGCGTCTCGATGGGCGGTACCGCAAGGGCGCCATCGCGGCTGGCGGCAAGCTGGCACTGCTCAACCCGGCCGACCGAGAGGCCATCGACCGTGTCCACGTGTACACGGGCTCTGCGGGACCACGGGTGGTTACGATGCCAACCCCGGTGCACAAGCTCCGCCTCACACCAGACGGCTCGGCCGCCGTCGTCACCGGAAGTGGAGGGCGTTATTTCTTTCTCGATCCGGCGGGCGGCCGCTTCGACGAGGGCAAGCGACTGCCGTTCGACGCGGCGCTGTTCATCTCCGACATCGAGTTCATCGACCACGGAACCTTAGCCATCGGGGTGCTCGAGCGGAACGGTGACCCACCGCAACACAGCTGGCCCCGAGGCGGCCTGGTCGTGGTCGACCGTGGCGGTGACGTGCTGTTCCAGTCACACCATCTGATCCGTGAGCCGTTCTCCTCACGACCGGCGATCGATGCCGTCTACGGGCTGCCGATGCTGATCGGTTTCACGCTCGATGAGGCATTGCTCGTCGAGCTCGAGCACTGATGGAAGGGAGGTGCACCATGCAAAGACGAACCGCATACAACATCATTGGAGCGGTCTGCGTGACCGCGGCTGTAATGCTCCCGGGCACCGCCCTCGGCCAGCACGGCTGGCCGATCGAACCGACCAACGCCGAGCACCCTATGGGGAATAGCTTCGGTGAGTACCAGGGGAACCTCCATACCGGCATCGACATCATGGAGCCACCGATGTACGACAGCCTCGGAGTGGAGGACCCGGCGGCACCCTGGGTGGCCGTAACCGTGGACGGCATCGTCAACCGGTTCGAAAACGATGCCGGGACGATGTATAACTTCACCGCCGTCGATGCCAGCGATCCCACCGATCTCGCGGTCTACGACTACGGTCATCTCGAGCACGACAGCTATCACGTCGACTACGAGGACGCGTACAACGACGGCGATCCCGTGCACGCTGGCGACCGCATCGCGAAGATAGTGTTCTGGTCGGTGTGCGATTTCCACCACCTCCACCACGAGATCCAGATCCCGGGTGGCAACTTCATCAGCCCGCTGGCAGACATCACGCCGAACCCGGACCCCGACCCGCCGGAGGTCGACGGCCTGTTCTTCGCGCAGAACAACAGCAACCCATGGGTGGCGTTCAATCCGGTCGCCGGGAGCGCCTGCACGGTGGTATCCGGGCTCACCGACATCATAGTGCAGACCCGCGACTTCGACGATGCCGGCGCATCGCTCGGTGACATCGGCATTCTCGGATTCTACGACGTCCGCTGGCGGGCATGCCCGGACAGCGCTCCCGGCTGCCCGTGGATCGACACCCATCGCTTCGACACAACGCCCGCCTCGACAACAGCTCTGGCGAACGCCTTCTTTAGCGACGGCACGCCGTGGCAGAGCTACAGCGGTTACTGCAACGACGGCTGGTACTACCCGATTGTCACGAACTTCGTCGCAGGTGCGGTGGACACCGCCGGTGCCTGGGACACCGCCGCAGCGGGTGACGACAGTTACTCGGTCAGCGCCGAGGTCACGGACTTCGCCGGTAACACAACCGTCATCAGCCGGCGCGCCTGCGTACAAAACACTGCCGGCTGCACCACCGAGCTGGTGGTTCGCGACGCAAACGACGATCTCGGCGGAATCCCCTACCCCGGTCCGAACTGGTGGTTAAGCCCGGACATCACGGCCAACCCCGGAACGCCCGACCAGGACGACAACATCAATCTTGATACGGCAAACCCGATCGACGTTCGGGTGTGGAACTACGGGAGCTGCGATCTGGCGGCCGGCACCACTTACGACGTGTGCCTCGGGTGGGGCCCGCCGTCGGGCTCGATCGCTCACCCACTGCCGGCGACGCAACAGATCGGGTGCGAGCCCGAGACCGTGCCCGCCGGCGGCTGGCCCGTCGGTTCGAGCCGCACGACGACCTTCTCCTGGACACCCGACTCGGCGCTGGTTCCGAACGGGCACCACTGTCTGATCGCGTGGGTCGACATGCCCCCGGACGACGGCGTGCAGAACACGGCGGCAGTGAACTGGGACGACAACCGCGCGCAGCAAAACATCACATTCACACCGGCACCCGGGCCCGGTGATGCCGGATTCTCGAGCTTCTGGATCAACCCGCAGAAGATGATCAAAAAGCGTAGCCTGGCGATGACTGTCCGTTACAGCGGCAATCTGCCGACCCTGAGCAAGATCCGGCTCCATGTGACCCCCGGCCTGGTCGTCGACCGCGTGGTCGGTGGCGTGGTGGGTGGTGGCTACCGGGGCGAGAAGCCCGTCGAGCCATGTGACCTGATGCCGGAGGAGCTCCACAAGCTCATGTGCGCCTCGTGGGAGGAGACCGGCAAGGGCGGCTACACGCGAGTCATCGACGGCATCGATCCGTCCGGGCGGGTCGTGCTCGAAGGCATCCAAGTCATGGGAAATCCGGTTCGCGTAATCCTGGAGGTGTGGTCGGAGGATGGCGCCAAGAAGGGTGATATCGCCGACATCGAGATCGTCGAGTTCGGGCTGCTGCTGGGACATGAACAGATATCCGAGGTCGGCGGCCTGACCGTTCGTTTCGAGCACTGAACAGTCTGTCACTGTAAGTCCGAGTAACAGGTGTCTATGAAAAGGGAGGTAAACCATGGCAGGTCTTAAAGAAGAGCTCAGAAAGCTCCGCGACCCGGCGAACATCAAATATGCGGGGCTCGCGAGCTCCCCATACGTCTTGCGAAAGGTCTTTGCCGCTGATCGGCGAATTCGACGAATCATCGAACATGGCGCCAAGGCGCTACCGGAGGTCGAGCAGGTTTTACGGGAGAGGGGCAAGCTGTCCGAGACGTCGTTGGCGGCGTTCGCCTTCATCGTCGAGAACATCGACCCCAACGCCGCACCTTCCATATTGGGACCCGTGTTCCGAAAGAAGCTGGAGAAGCCCGGTCCGTTCTTCGTGCACTTTGCCGCACACGCACTCCGGACCGGATACCGGATGCCGATCAAGCCCATGACGATGATCTACACCGCGCCCGAGCTAGCCGAGACGTCGGCTCGGCTGCGCTGAGAGGAGGCACATCATGCCAAAGATCACCGGAATCAAGACCGCGGCCGACGTCGAGCTCCAAGAGGTGTGGGATTGGGGAGGATCCGTTTCCGCGGAAACGGACGGCTCGCTGATCCCGCTGGTCCAGCACTACAAGCACTTCAATCTGACCGACGAGGAGCTCGGACGCACCGGTAGATACAACTGCTGGGGTTTTACGTTTCTGCCACGACGGTTCTGGATCAACAGCTCCAACGACGTCGATCAGATCCTGGCGGACAACTGCATACCGGTGGCCGCTGGATCGCTCAGGCGCGGCGATGTCATCCGCTATCGCGACTCGAACAACGTCACCACCCACACCGGCCGAGTCTGGCAGGTCGACGGAGCGGGAAACTGCACCATAGTCCGCAGCAAGTGGGGCGGGTGGGCGGAGTACGCCCATATTCCGCTCCACCCGACCATCACGCCGATCTACGGGACCAACCTCGCGTACTTCCGCCAGATTGCACCACTCAAGGGGATCGGCGATCTCTGGATTCGCGATTCGACCAGTGATACCGGCGAGCAGTTCAGCAGCTCGGCGTGGTCGAGCCCCGACATCCTCGTCGACGCACCGCCGTATGGAGCCGCGGATGTCAATCCCGTATTTTCTCAGGTCAACCGCGTTTGGTCGATGGTCCACAATCGAAGCAATGCGGATATCACGGGCGTTCGCGCCCGATACTATTGGGCGGACCCGCACGCCGGCTTCGCACCCTCCAATTGGCAGCTCATCCCCAGCACCAGCGGTCATCCGAACCCGACCAACACCTTTACCGTGCCGGCGAACTCGAGCGCCCAGGCGCCCTATGTCGAATGGACGCCTGCACCCGTCCCGGGGGTCGCCAACCCGGCCCACCAGTGCCTGCTCGCTATCGCATTCGTCAACGACGATCCCCAGGACTCGAGCAACCCCAATCCACTGATCTACTCCTTCGACATCCGTTGGGAAAACAACATCGCGGCCCGAAACGTCCACGTGATCACACTGAGCCCCGGCGACACCGCCAACCTCGAGCTGGGTTTCGGAGTGCCGTTTGATGGGATCGAGAGGCTGACCGCAGGGCTTCGCTTGCGTTTGGCGGTCACCCCACAGTTGCCAACTGCCGGCTTCCCACCGAAAGTCGTCCCACCGAAAGTGCAGTTTTCAGTTGGAAATCGCCGGCCGGTGACGCTTTCGAGCACTCGGCGGGTCGAGCTTTTTGGCCGTGTTTGGGGTCCATCGGCTCGTGCCAGAGAGTTCGATTTCGAGCTCGTTCGCGGGGTCAAAGGGATGGAGTCGCTGCCTCGCCTGCGGGAGAAGACCATCGCGTGGAAGGAGCTCAAACGACTGCCGGTTACTGCCGACCGCGCACTGCCCCTGAAACTTGCGTTTGCCGCCCCCCGTTCGGCTCAACCCGGATCGGTATTTGTCCTCCGCATCGAGCAGGTCGTCGACGACGAGGTCGTCGGCTGCTATACAGTGGTCCTCCGGATCAAGTGAGGCGCCACCACAAGCACAGCCGACATTCCTCGTGGTAGTAACGGCTTTTGGACGGCGGGACGCGAACTGTCCCGCCTGCCTTTTTTCTTGTCGCTCCGCAAGGGTGCGACTGATCGCGATCTCACGACGAGGAATAGGAAGTTAGGAATAGGAAGTTCCTTTCATTCGACTCCAGGCTAACACTGCGTTGAGGGGTGTTTTCGAGCCCCGGCGCGAGCTCGCACGCTTCGGGCGGCCTCCTGAATCGGCAAGAACCCGCGGCAGGCAGGCCTTCTCCCACCACAACACCCTCCGAACCCCGATCCCGCGGCCCGCTGCCACCGCCACGAACACACTCCGCACAGGCGGCTGTTGCCGAAATGGGTTCAGGAAGCGGCGGAGAGTTCTGCCTCGCCCGGTGGGCCGCGAGGAGAACGCGCC
>CAYPBC010000096.1:4315-6877 GCA_964408845.1 uncultured Thermoanaerobaculia bacterium | reverse complement strand
GCCTCACCACCTACGAGCACCGCAAGGCCAAGATGGAGTGGGACCTCGCATGGTTCGAGCGCTATCTGGGTGGAGAGACGTCGACCAACGGCGAATAACACGAGGCGCCGGCTGCACGTAGCCCGCTTTTCTCACCACGTCGCGGCGCGAGGCCCGCGAGATGTCGTGAGATGTGGCATTTTCGATCTGAGGGGCGCGGAGTCGTACTTGAAAGTACGTCGAGCACCCCAAAGCGAGCAAATACCGCAGATTACGGCATATCGCGTGCCGTAGTCGCGATGTGGTGAGAAAATCGGGTTGGGTGCAACGTCATCGGGAAAAACTCGTATGGCTGTAGGACGGGTTACAGAATTTCCCGTCTCTGCCGGGAGGACACTCGATGACCACACATAGACGCCAGCTGAATGTATTGGCGTTCTTCCTACTGGCGGCGGCGATCTCACTCGCCGCCGTCGCCGCATCCGCCGTGGATGTGCCCCACGTCGTCGTGATCGGCGAGGTCCAGGGATCCGCCGCCACGGTGACAAAGCTCATGACCCACCTGGGGTTGACCGATGCCCAGGGACACTGGGCGGGTGGGGCCACCATCCTCGTTCAGACCGGCGATCTCATGGACGGCGGAGAGCACGTCCGCGCAGTCCTCGATCTCTTCATGCGGCTCCAGGAAGAGGCCCCCGCAGCCGGCGGTCAAGTGATCGTGCTGATGGGCAATCACGAAGCCATGAACATCCTTGGAGAACTTCGCGACGTCAACTACCTTGCGTACCAGAGCTTCGCCGGTCCGGACTCCGAGGCCACACAGCAACGGGCGTTCGCCGAGTATGTCGCGTGGCGGCAACAGCGGGCCAAGGCAGTCGGTGGCGGCGAGTTCGTCGCCGACGAAAACTTCAAGGCCGATTGGCTCGCGGTCCATCCCGTGGGTTGGGTCGAGTATGTCGAAGCAATGGGCGCCGAGGGTGAGTACGGGAAATGGCTGCGAACGTTGTCAGTGGCTCATCGGATGGGTGACGTCGTCTTCATCCATGCGGGAATCAGCCCCGAAATGAAGGGCATGGATCTGGAGGCCATCAACCGGCGCGCGGCCGAGGAGATCGCCGCTTTTGACCGGGATCGCAGGTTGATGGTCGCAGACGGACTCTGCCTGCCCACCTCATCCGCCCGCGAAATGGTCGGTGTGATCAAGGAAGAGGTCACCTACGTCAACTCGCTCGATGATTCAAAACGCACTCCCAGCAACCCCCGTGTCGCCCGGCTGCTCGAGATCCAGGATCTCACCAAATGGGGCTCGTGGTCGCTACTCACCGACAAGGGCCCGCTGTGGTTCCGAGGCACGTCGAAGTGGGACGAAAATGAGCGTGGTGCGGAGATGGCGGCTATCCTCGACACCGTAGATTGCCGGCACATGGTGACGGGGCAGTCGGACGGGAAAGAGCACCTCATCCACGCCCGGTTCGACGATCGGGTGCTCCTGACGTCCATCGACATGGCAGACGATAAGTGGGCGGGCGGCGGCGATCCCGCCGCCCTGGACATCGACAACGGCGTCTACACCGTGGTGACGCTCACGGGCCGCGAGGTGCTGATCGGCGACTGACGTTCAACGTTGATCTTTACAACTGGTCAATCAAATGTGCGGGCGGGACGCCCGCACCACAACACCATCCAGGAGCCTTTGTGGTGCGGGCGTCCCGCCCGCACATGACCTCCTAAATAAAAGAGTTTTGGGGCTATTCCACCGCCTTCATGAACTGCTCGAGGTCCGGCATCTCGTCCATGTTGGCGATGAGACGGCCGAGGACTCTCGGGTCGATGTTGCCGACGATGTTGGCGACGACGATTTCCTCGGCGGAGTCGTTGACCAGTAACGTGAGACCGGCAATCGCCCCCTCGATCTCTCTGGCGAAAATATAGACCTGCTCGTCCTCTTCCTCCACACTGAGAATCTGATCCCAGCCGGAGGTCTCGAGCCGTGAGATCGCGGCGTTGAAGCTTGCGGTCACTGCCGCCCGGTCCGCACTCTCCGGCGCACCCACCAGGACTCGCACCCTCTCCAGCTGGGCAACCATTTCGGCGAGGTCCGAGCTCTCCTCCTCCATCGCGCCCGCCGCAACCTGCAACATTGCACCTTCCACATTGACATCCACTTCGAGGTCATCCTTGGCGAGAACACCCATGTCCTCGATCGCAAAATATCCCGGGTGGGCGGCGCCTGTCTGGGCCGCGGCGACGCCGCTGAGGGCCAGGACACACGCTCCGAACATCACCATCGTCTTTCTCATCACGAACTCCCTTCATCGATTCTCTTCGGTAGTTTGGTTGTCGCAGGCGCTGAGCTCACCGCAGCGCCGGTCCATTCGATCGAACGCGAGATTTTGCGCAAGGTCCCTGAAACGGCGTCGTCCGACAGAACCTTGTGTCGCGCCTGTCGCTGGGCGTAACGGGCGATGCCGCCAACATACGCCAGCGCCAGCTTGGTCTCCTCGGCGGCGCGCTCCACTTCCTCCGCGGAGTATCGAGGGGGCGTCTCGGATTGCCGCCACGGCACAAGGGCGAGCATGAACA
>CAYPBC010000096.1:0-4215 GCA_964408845.1 uncultured Thermoanaerobaculia bacterium | reverse complement strand
TGAACACCCTTCGCGAGTGATTCCTCACCGCCGTGTCGAAAACGTCACGTTCCATTCGCATTGATAGACGGACTCCCGGAACAAAAAGTTACACCACACCGTACGATCGGCCTGCGAGATGAGCTAAAACCTACGCTGGCGCCCGCCTGCTGCTCTCGAAATACGCTAATATATCGGTAGTGTGTTTGACATCTGCTCACCTTCTATTGACGGTGGCCGATGACCGGGTACGGACTCGATGGCCCCACAATCGGGTCCGCAACGAGATCACAGTCTGGTGGGGACAGCCAGATGCCTCGAGGGAGAGTCCAGTTTGAGCAATGGTTCCGAAACCACGGGTTTTGACGAGGAGCGGTTGCTCCTGAAGCGATATCTTTCCGATGAGATCGCACCCCTGGTCTTTGCAGACGGCGCATCGGAGCTTTTCAAGGTGCCGATGGACGTGGTCGTCACTGAGATCCAGTCGTGGATGGCCGACCAGATCCGCGGCGCCACGGACATGACGGCAGCCGACCTCCTCTTCCACGCCGCGACCAAGCTCCACCAGCTCGGTATCCTCGACCTCATTCCGCCTACGGAGGTCCAGGGGTACCTCGATGGGCTCCAGCCGCACCTGATGGAGCTGTGTCCCGCCCAGCAGCGCAGCGGTCTCGAGGAAAACTTCCAGCATCTCGAAAAGAGCACTGGAATCAGCGGCTCCAAGGTCGAGGTGCTGCGCAAGTCAGGCGGGGGGGGGCCTCCCGGAACAGGTGGCGGCCACCCCGGTGGGTATGGGGGTGCAGCGGGGCCCGCCGGCGGAGGTGCTGGGGGTGGAGTGGGAGGTGGGATGCCCGCCGCCGGAGGTGTCGGGGGTGGAGTGGGAGGCGGGATGCCCGCCGCCGGAGGCGCCGCACCGGCGGTCGCCGCCGACGCCAACGTTGTCCGCCGGCTCAACCTCCTCCTCGATCAGCTCCAACGCCCGACCGCTTCACCAGCCGCGATAGCCACCTCGGCTGCCGCCGATCACAAGGCCGTCCTTGCCCACGTCATCGACGAGGTTGCCGCACAGGCCGGAAGCGCGAAGGAGCTCGATACCCAGCTCGGTTTCCTCCAGGATCTCGGAATCGGGAGTGTGGACACCGGGATCTTCCGGGTCCTGAGTGAGGGCCTTCCCGATTGGGCCCCTCCTCCCCACACCGCCTCTGAAGTTATTGGTGAGGAACCGCCGGCCGGCGCGATCCGCGCCATGCGCAAGGTGGTCAACCTGTCCGAAGACGAAGACGAGCGCCTGCGACGATTCAGGGAGCTCGTGAGCACGGCGGTCGACGAGTTCAACAGAGGATCCCTGGGTCGAGCGGTGACGATGATCGATCTCGCTGACCGGATGATCTCAAAAAATGAAGTAGGGGCTTCGATCGTGGAAACGGTGTGTGAGGACCTGTACCCGAAACTCGACCTGGAACAGCTCCACGTTCTGGCCGATGATCCTGACAAACGCCTTCTTCTCCACAGATTGATGTCATTTTTCCCAACACTACGACCCAAGGACTTGTTGGACCAACTGAAGGTCGAGGAGGACCGGGAGAAACGGCTGCAGCTCCTGAAGCTCGTGAGGACTCATGGCGGCGAGGCAAGGGAGGTAGCGGTCGACGTCCTCGCCGACTCCGTCGACGATATCGAACCCCAACCCTGGCATGTGGAGCAGAACCTCCTGTTCCTGATGCGATCCATAGCCCCGCCCGAAGATCACGACATCGAACGAGAGATCGATCTCCTCAACCGCACCTCCGATCTGACCCGGCCCATACCGGTGGTGAGGGAGAGCATTACGACCCTGGCACAGCTCGAGCATCCACGGGCCCTCATTACGCTTGACGCGAGAATCGGTGAGCTCGAGGACGCCCTCAGAGGAACGATCGAGATCGCACCCAACCCCAAGGAAGCCAGATGGCTCTTGAGCCATGCGATCAAGCAGCTCGCCCAGAACCCTCGCATCGAAGCCCGCGCAATCGTCGTCACGCACGGCCTCAAGGGGCAGCCCTACCTCGGCGACACATACCCGCGCCTCGCGCCGCTCGGCGAGTTCGATCTGTCGGACTCTCCAGACCAACTCGACCGACTCCTGGATGCACTGAGACTGGAGCTGCCGCGAAAATTCCTCGGTTTGTCGGTCAAGAACGACCAACGAATTCAAAACGTCGAGCAGCTCGTCACCGCGGTCTCCGGCAGCGACACGCCGGAGGTACATGAGCTCCTCTCCAAGATTGCCAAGAGGTACCCCAAACAGAGCTTCGCCAAGGTGGCGGAAGAGGCGCTGATCAATATGGGCCGCCCCGTTGCCGCCAAACCGACGACGAGCGACGACTCAGTCACCCTGAGCGGCGATCTCGCGCTCTTCGGTCTGCCCAATCTGATCCAAAACCTCGCCGACACCGGGGTCACCGGTATCGTCACATTCTTCGAACCAGAGGGCGACGCGATCGCCTCGATCGAGCTCGCCGAGGGTGGATTCACGGCCGCCGATTTCGGCAATCTGAGCGAGGAAACGGCCGTCTACCAGATGCTCGAGCGGCCGATGGAGGGCCGGTTCGAGTTCGCCAATGCCGAGGCTGACGGGGAAGCTCACGCCAAGGCGGAAAACGCCCAATCGATGATGTCGCTTCTGCTCGAGGGGATGCGCCGGTACGACGAGTTCCACCGCGCCCTGGCACTGGTCCCCGACGACGCCCGCTTCAAGGCGACCGGGAAAAAACCCACCGACGTCAAGGAGGACCCGGATCCGAAGCTCGCCAAAGAGGTGTGGGTCAAGGCCGCACGCGGGGTCCCTCCCGCCACCCTCGAACCCGAGCTCAGCGTCGACTCATATGGCGCGCGCAGGCTCTACGAGCACTGGGTCACGGAAGGGTCGCTCAAGCGCATTGAAGAGAGCGCTTAGTTCTCAATTCTCAATTCTTAATTCTCAATTCTTAATGACCATCCCTCGACCCTTGTTCCAAACCGCCTGACTCTCCAGCTGTGGTCACGAGGGTGGAAGTCCGTCATTCCTAATTCCTAATTCCTAATTTGCACCGCGCCCCGTCCCGCCTGCATGCGATGTTGTAGCGCAGGCGTCCCGCCTGCATGCGATGTTGTAGCGCAGGCGTCCCGCCTGCATGCGATGTTGTGATGTTGTGATGCAATTCCGAACTCCGAATTCACTCCCACAGCTTCTCCGGATACACCCCTTGCCCAACGAGATCCTGCAGTGCCGCGGCGGTGGTCTCGCGGTCCTTGCGCGAGGTCATCCCGCACCACCTCCCGCCTTTGGGCAGCACCTTGACCTTCGCCGTCCTTGCCTTCACCGCCCCCCCCACCGAAACCGGAAGGTAGAACTCGTCCTTCGGACCCGGCCCGGCCGCCAGGAACTCCCTGAAGCCGTCCTCGAGATGGCCCAACAGATCCGGCGTGAAACCCCACAGGTTCATCGACACCAGCGAATCGAGCGGCGTGATGTGGCCGACGCCGTCGGCATCCTGCCACCGCGCCACGTCGCCATCGCGCTGAATGGCAAGGATCTCCTGCAGACCGACGAGCCAACCATCCTCATCCTGCAGACACAGCGCCCGCGACACCGTGCCGGAAGCCGGCAACGTATCGGCGAGGTGGTAGCCGACCATTCCCCACTGCACCGGGCCCGAGAACGGGGTCGGTTCGGCCAGGAAGTCGGCGAGGGCGGCAATCGCCTCGCGCCCGTAGTGGTCATCGGCGTTGGCGACCACAAATGGCCCGTCGAGGTACGGCGCCGCCATCAAGACCGCCTGCCCGGTGCCCCACGGCTTGCTCCGGTCCTCAGGCACCGTGAAGCCCTCGGGCAGTGCCCCCAGCTCCTGGCAGGGGTAGAGGATCTCGGTGCGGGCGGCGGCGCCTCGATCCATGTGCTCCCGGATCTCGGCCTCGGTCTCGCGGCTCACCACGATCACCACCCGCCTGAATCCGGCGTGCACAGCGTCGAAGATCGTGTAGTCCATCAGGGTCGCCCCACCGGGGCCCACGGGTTCGAGCTGCTTGAGCCCGCCGTAGCGGGAACCAACGCCGGCCGCAAGAATGATCAACGTGGGCCTCATGGCTCGACATTGTACAGCGCGCCCCGCGCACATGCGATGTTGTAGCGCACGCGTCCCGCGTGCATGCGATGTTGTAGCGCACGCGTCCCGCCTGCATGCGACGTTGTAGCGCACGCGTCCCGCGTGCATGCGA
>CAYPBC010000095.1:1741-6899 GCA_964408845.1 uncultured Thermoanaerobaculia bacterium | reverse complement strand
TCACCGGAGGTGCCTGGCATCCTCTCGCGGCAGCGCCTCCCCGGGACACAAGCACGGACGCGGGCACGGAAACGGGCAGAGCCGCAGTCACAGACCGCGGACGACGGGCGTCCGGGCACGGAGACGGAGACGGGCACGGAGACGGGTCGGACGCGCTATGATGGCGCGCCGGAGGATTTGTGGTCGACGAGACCAGCGCACGTGACCTGATTGAGGAGTTGCACGCCCTCCTCAAAGACGGCGAGGAGGAGGCCCTTCGGATCTTCCTGCGCCTGGTGCGTCCAGAAGACATCGCGGAGTGGCTCGACCTGCTGTCGGTGGACGACCGGCAGCGCATCTTCTCGGCCCTCGACCACGACGCTGCAGGCACAGTCCTCACCGACACCTCCGCCTTGATCCGCGCCGAGTTGGTGGAGGAGATCGCGCCCGAGCGCCTCGCCAAGATCGCCGAGGCCCTCCCCGCAGACGAGGCCGCCGACCTCATCGGTGAGCTCGAGGAGCCCGACTCCGAGCAGGTCCTGCACCACATCTCCACCGAAGATGAGGAGATCCTCCGGCGCCTTCTCACGTACCCCGAGGACACCGCCGGCGGCATCATGAACCCGGAGGTCGTTGCCCTGCTGCCCGGCGAGACAGTCGATGATGCCATCCGATTCCTGCGCTCTGCCGATCAGGACACAGTCACCGCAGCGGTCTACGTCGTCGACGAAACGAACCGGTTGCAAGGATTCGTCCGTCTTCGCGCGCTGGTCACCGCCCAGCCCACCGCGAGACTCGGAGATTTCATGTCGACCGACGTCATCTCGGTGACGGTCGACACCGACCAGGAGGAGGTGGCGGACCTTGTCGACAAGTACGATTTCGTAGCGATCCCGATCGTCGACGCAGACAATCGGCTGATGGGGGCGGTAACCGTTGACGACGTCCTCGAGGTCATCGAGGAGGAGGCCACCGAGGACATCTACAAGATGGC
Organism: uncultured Thermoanaerobaculia bacterium; assembly: GCA_964408845.1. Classification (GTDB taxonomy): domain Bacteria; phylum Acidobacteriota; class Thermoanaerobaculia; order Thermoanaerobaculales; family Sulfomarinibacteraceae; genus Sulfomarinibacter. Next base: position 5,926 of record CAYPBC010000095.1, on the reverse strand, counting down.
CGCCTCGTCGGCCGAGGAGGAGGAGTCGACATCGATTCTCCACATCGCGCGCTACCGCCTGCCGTGGCTGCTGGTCTGCCTGGCGGGGACCCAGCTGTCTTCGTTCGTGCTCGTCTACGCCTCTCGTGAGGTCGGCCTGTATGAGCAGATGTCGGTGTTCACCGCCGCGATCATGGCCATGGCCGGCAACACCTCTTTGCAGTCCTCAACCACGACCGTGCGACGCCTCGCGCTCGATACCCTACCCCGCTCGAGGTTCCTGAGCCACATCGTGCGCGAGATCTCCGTCGCTCTTTTGATGGGCATTATCTGCGGCGCCGTGGCCTCGGCCCTGGCCCTGCTGTTCCACAATGACCCGCTGATCGGGGTTGCCCTCGGAGTGGCCATGGCGATCGGCATGTCGGCGGCCAGCCTCTTTGGCACGGCCATGCCCCTGGTCCTCGACCTTGCGGGCGTCGATCCGGCGGTCGCGTCCGGCCCGTTGGTGTCGACGATCAACGACTCGCTGGCGCTGGTGATCTACTTCTCGGTGGCCACCGGGCTGCTGCTGTGGATAGGATAGGGGTTCTGCTACGTAGGCTTGAAGGTCAGGACGTTGGTGTTCTTGATCTTTTCTACGGGCTCCGGAAACCCGAAAAAATAACCCTGTTGGAGTTCGATGCCGAGTTCCGAAAGAACCTCGACCTCATCTTCGGTCTCCACTCCTTCCGCTATCACGACCGACTGGCTGTCGTTCGCAAATGTCATGATGGCTGACACAAGGTTGCGTTTGATGGGTTCGTCGGGAAGATCGCGGACCAACATCTTGTCCAGTTTGATGAAGTCCGGTTGCAGCTCCGCGAGCACGTGGAGCGCACTGTAGCCGGTTCCCATATCATCGATGGCGATTCGGAAGCCGTTTTTGCGCAGCTCCGCCACCCGTTCGCGAAGTCGGTCAGCGCTTTCGGCATAGGTGCGCTCGGTGATTTCCAGAACACACTCAGCCGGAGACCGGCCCGATTCCTTGACCCTCCCGGTCAGACCCGGCTCCTCAGACTCGATGAACTCGAGACCGAGCATCGAGAGGTTGAGGAACAGAATTGACCCCTCGGGGAGCTTCTTGGCGTTGGCCAGAGCGCGTTCGACGCACAGCATCTCAACCTCGCCAAGCATCCCCGCCCGCTCCGTGAATCCGAACAGATTGTCAGCAGTCTCGAGGTAAGACCCCTCCGGTCCCCGACTGAGCGCCTCGAAACCCAGGATCTTGCGCCACGGCAGCCGCACGATGGGCTGGAAAAGGGTGCGGATCGACTCCTCGCGCAAAATGCTACGGACCTCGTCGAGGCGAGTCTGGTCGAGGGCCTCGCCCCGACGGTGGAAATCCTGTCGGGCGTCCAAAATGCCGTTATAAATGGTGCGCTCAACCCGCAAGGCGGGTCGCATTCTGATCACTCCTTGACCTACCCGGACTGCGACCGACTCGTCGTCGCCATTTTCATTTTCTATCTTGATCCCCTCGATCAGGGTGTCGTGCAATTTCCCCGCCTCGAAACGGTCGGCCAGGATCATCAGAAAAATGTCGCCGCGCACATTCTCCTGACACAACAGGTTTGCGGAATCGGTGACGGCTTCGAGAAGCCCGCTAAGATGGCCGGCCACACTCCGGAGCACTGCATCGTAACGCTCCCAACCGACAATCCGTTCCAGGTTCTGTTCGTGCTCGATCCGCACCAACAACACCTGGAGACTTCCCCGTTCATCCAGCATTTGACGCACCCGGTCGATAACAACCGGCAGCGTGGGCAGCTTCGTCAGCGGATCGAAGAGTCCCGAACGATACTGCAGAATTCTCGTCTGCAGCTCAACTGGATCGGCGTCGGAAAACCCGTTATGCACTCGTTTCGCCCTGAGGTGCCGCGAGAAGCTGTCGCACCTGGCGCACGAGTTCACGGGGCGAGAAGGGCTTGCAGATATAGGCGTTGGCGCCCAACTGAAGCGTCCCGAGCTGATCCTGGTGTCCGGTTCGAGCGCTGACGACCAACACCGGAACCAATGAGCCCTTTGGGTCCAATCTCAACAGCTTGAGCAATTCCATGCCATCGAGATCCGGCATCATCAGATCGAGCAGCACGAGATCGGGCGGCTCCGCCAACAGCCGCGCCAGGGCGGAACGCCCATCGGTATCGGTGTCGACCTCGAAACCATCCGCTTTTAAAATCGTCGCGAGGAGGTCCACCATGTCGGGTTCGTCATCAACCACGAAAACACGCGCCATCACGCCTCCTCCACTCCGTGGCGATCTGCGCCATCACCGTCGAGTCTAACAGATGGCTGACCCGCAATCGCCGCCCGGCGTGTTTTTCCGACAATTGGCAGCCATACGACGAATGTCGATCCGATCCCTTCTTCGCTCTCGGCCCACACCGCTCCCCGATGAGCTTCGACGATGTTACGAACCAGGGAGAGTCCCAAACCCATGCCACCGTACCGTCGTCGGGAGCTGGGATCCACTTGGTGGAATCGATCGAAGATCCGAACCAGAGCCTCACTCGGAATCCCAACTCCGCTGTCCCGCACCCGAACCAGAACGCCGTCCCGCCCCTCGTGGACGTATGGTTCGGCGATGATCAGAATCGTACCTCCCGCAGGTGTGAACTTGACCGCGTTATCGAGAATATTGAGAAAGACCCGCTCGATCTGCTCGCCATTGGATTCCAACAGGGGCAGATTATGATTCAGCCGGAGAGTGAGATCTATCCCACGCGCTTCAACCCGCGGTCGAAATGTGTCGACAATGCCTTCCAGAAGAGACCGCAGAGCAATCTCTTCCCTCGCCGTGTCGAGGGATGTGAACCGTTCGAGATGAGACAGTTGAACCAGCTCTTCAACCCTGAGTGAGAGCCGCTGGACGTTCTTTCTACAGACCAAGACCGCCCGTTGCGCCTCACCGGGAATCGCACCGAGACCGCCGTCCGACATCAGCTCCAGATAACCGCGAAGGGCGGTGAGCGGAGTTTTGAGCTCGTGGGAGACGTTGGCCACCAGGTCGGCCTTGGTCTGGTCGAGGGTTTCGAGCTCGCGATTCGCCTCACGCAGCCGGTGAATAGTGTTCTGAAGCTCCTCCGCCATCGCGTTGAAGGCCTCGGCGAGCTCTTCAATCTCGTCTCGCGAGCTGACGGAAACCCGCTCGTTCAATTTCCCCTCACGGAGCCGCTGCGCGCCCTTGCGCAGCCGCTCCACTCCCTGCATGATCCCACCGGCGAGGGTCACGGACACCCAGTGGGTGAGGCCGAGACCGACCACGATGATCAGCGCGGAGAGCCACAGTGACGAACGAAACTGCCGATCGACCCTCTCATAGCTGAAGGTGCCCACGAGAGAGTACAGGTGCCCCCCCCACTGCTGGACAACCGGCGCCACAACCCGGTAGACGCGGGTCCCATCGCGTTCGGTGACACGAACCGCGGTGGATTCGAGCCTGGAGATAGCGCGCAGCAATTCGCCGTCGGTTATCGTGGGCGGATCGACTCCGTTACTATATACGTTGACCGCGCCGCTTTCGGCGCGGAGGACAATGTCGCCGCGGACATCTACGATTTCGAGTCGGGACACATCCTGATTGAGCTCGCGCAGAGCAGCCACTTGCTGATCGAGAATCCCTCGTCCCGAAGATCCGAGAAACCCAATCAATCGGGTCAGAGGTTTGCTGACCAGGGATGCGTAGGTGCGCGCCGACTGCTCCATGTTCCGCTGTACCGACCGGTGGCGAAACACGACCAACACGAGTGCGCTCAACACGAGACTCACCACCACAGCAAACGCGATGTGGCGGGCGATCCTGGTCTGTAACCGGCCGCGTTTCAAGCAGCCCCCCCCCGGCTCATATCCTCATCGATCATATCGTGGTCACGATTATTCGAGATTCTGAACCTGTTCGCGAACCCTCTCCGCTGCGGCCTTGACATCGACGATCCGCTCGGCGACACCGAGCTCCCGACATTTCGAACCAAGGGTGTTGAGTTCGCGGTGAATCTCCTGGCACAGGAAGTCCAACGTGCGGCCGAGAACCCCCCCGGCCCGCAAACGCTCGCTCATGGTTTCGAGGTGGGCCCGCAGACGAACCACCTCCTCCGCCACGTCCGCCCGATCGGCAAGAAGCGCAGCCTCCTGAATCACCCGCTCCGGATCAATCGCGGCCGCCGAACC
>CAYPBC010000095.1:0-1641 GCA_964408845.1 uncultured Thermoanaerobaculia bacterium | reverse complement strand
GAAACCAGGCCCGGCACGGCGAGCACATCGCCCAGGCCAACCATGTCGGCGGTGCTTTCGGGAATCTCGATCCGGGAGAGCTGATCAAGGACATCGCGCACCGCCTCGGCGTTGACCGCCACATCCACGGGCGTAGCACTGTGACGCTCGAGATTGACCTGGGCAGTCACCCTGCCACGCTCGAACCCATCCGCGACGACCGACCGCACGACCGCCTCAACCTCTGGGGCTTCCTCGCGGAGGTTTGTGCGGATCTGGATGTCGAGGTAGCGATGGTTGACGGAACGCACGACCACAGACGCAGCGAGCCGATCCGAAAGCTGTCCACGCGACCGTCCAAAACCCGTCATGCTTACCAACGTCATGATAACTCCAATGGCACTCGAAGCTTCAGGTTACCCGGTCCCGACTGGGCATTCAAACCACGTAACACGCCATCATGTCAAAATCGCCAGCTCGACAATGGCCGACACCCTGTGACGAGATCATGTGGGAACCCCACTCGATGATGCCGCCGTTTGCTACACAACGGGTTTTGCAGCACAGCAACGTTCATGCTCGAATCCACACCCGCCCGTCCGAAAAACGGTCGAGGAAATAACCTAAACGACTGAATCCAAATCAGATCGTCGAGCTTCACGAGAATATGTTACAATTCGCGGCCGAATTGATTTTTGAGGGAGGGTTAAACTCACCCAATGGCAGATCTTTATCAGTTTCAAATCGACTCCGAAGAACCTCTCGATTGTATCTATATCCTTCAATGCAGCGACACCGATCCGCTCGCGAGGCTCGAGTTCACCGCCAAAGAGCGCAAGGCGTTACGGGCCAAGGCCAAGGCTCTCGGTCCGCGCGGCGAGGAGGGCGAACTCATATCGGGTGAATGTCCGCTCGACGTAGCCCACCGCGTGACCTTTGTCGGCGTCGGCGAGGAGCGAAATCTCACCCACTCCAAGCTTCGAGAAGCACTCCACCGCGTCATGCAACAGGCTACTAAGAATCGCGAGTACCAGATCGGGCTTGGGATTCCGGTTGGCGTCTACGGTCTGGACGCCCCCGAGTCGCGGCTCTTTGCGCTGCGCGAAGCCTCGATTGCTGACTACACTTTCGATCACTTCAAATCCAAGAAGAACGAGTTCGAGAAGATCGACGGCCTCCACGTTCTCCCCCTGAAAGGCGAGAGCGAGGAGGAGCTGGAGGAGCGTCTGAAACGCGTACGCCTACTGCGCACCTCGCAGCAATTGGCGCGCGATCTCGGCAATAGGCCCGCCAACGACCTGACCCCCGAGACCTTTGCTACGGCGGCCAAAGAGATGGCCGAGGATGCTCCCAAGCTCCGGGTCACAATCTTCGGGATGAAGGAGCTGCAGAAGGAGAAGATGGGCGGCATCCTCGGTGTCAGCCAGGGCTCGGTCGAAGAGCCCCGGGTTATCGTGATCGAGCACCGCCCCAAAAAACCCAAAAAATCAGTAGTCCTTGTCGGCAAGGGCGTGACCTTCGACTCCGGCGGAATTTCGATCAAACCGGCAGCCGGGATGGGATGGATGAAGTACGACATGTGTGGCGCCGCCACGGTGATGGGCGTCATGCGGGCGGTCGCGGACCTCGACCTGCCGATCAAGGTTGTCGGTCTGATACCCG
>CAYPBC010000094.1:0-6918 GCA_964408845.1 uncultured Thermoanaerobaculia bacterium | reverse complement strand
GCCATGAGCGAACGGGTGACGTGTGAGGCGTGCGGCAAGGATCTGGCGGAGGGGGCGACGATCTGCAGCCACTGCGGCTGGGATCTGAGCACCAATCTGGCGCGACCGCCGCACAAGTCCCTGCTCGCACAGTTTGCCGCCGGCGGCTGGCGGGTGGTTGTGTACGGGCTGATCCTACTCCTGCCGATCATCGGTTTCATGCGCCTCCGCGCTACCGGGCCGGGACCGGACCTCGCAACAACCCTGCGCTGGATGGCGTTCGGGGACGGAGGCCGGGCGGCCGAGTTGGAGACGATCCACCGCATGCACGAGATCGCCTCCGCCGCATCCCGCTACTCGATCCGCGAGAATGAGATGCCTCCCTTCGATGGTGACTGGGCGAAGGTCTTGGCGCCGGCGGCGACCGCCCGGGTTCGCGGTTGGATCCCGCTGGTGTTCTTTGGCGCCGACACCCAGATGGCGCCGGCCTCGGTGCGCGAGCTGTACGAGGTGCGGTCGGTGGACGGTTGGGGTCACCCCTATCGCCTCCAGGTCCGACCGATGCCCAGGCGTGACGACTGGGCCGATGATCCCCAGGTGGTTGCGGATCTTGCCGAGGGGTTGCAGGCTACGTTTTTCACCAGGGATGAGCCCGATCTCGGGCACGGCGGCTGGATGCGGCTCGAGATCACGTCCGCGGGCCGGGACGGCGACCTCGACACCGGCGACGACATCCGGATGATCAGCTACATCCAGGTCGGCCACGTCTTCCGGCTCCTCTACGACCCGAGCCAGATCGAACGCGAGGTGGAGCGCGCCTACGCCATCGGCCGCCATTACTACCGGTTCGAAGGCAGCGACTACGATCTCATCGACGCGAGGCTGCTTGCCGAGTACCGGCTGACCTCAATCCACTAAACGTTGAGCGTCGCTGCCCATGGCGGTTGGCCGGTTGCGTCGTCCTGCAGCGCCCGTACTGACAGGGGACCTCGCCGCAAGGTCGCCACCGCCTCGGCGGCTGCATGGGCGCCGGGGATGGTGGTGAAATAGAGCACCCCGGCGTCGAGGGCGGCGCGCCGGATGGAGCCTGCGTCCTGGGCGGCGCGACGGCCGGCGGCGGTATTGATCACCATCTGGACCGCGCCGTCGGCCAGCAGCTCCGGAATATCCGGGTGGCCCTGCCCGACCTTGTACACCATCTCGACCTCCGGAAAACCGGCGGCGTGGAGCGCCGCGGCGGTGCCCTCGGTGGCAGCGAGGGCGAAGCCGAGCTCCGAAAATCGTGCCGCCAGCGCGGGCAGCCGCGCCTTGTCCCGGTTCGCGAGCGATAGCAGCACGCGGCCCTCCTCGGGCACCCGCCAACCGGCCGCCAGCGCCGCCTTGGCGAAGGCCTCGCCAAAGGTCCGGCCACGGCCCATGACCTCGCCGGTCGAACGCATCTCGGGGCCCGGCAGCGGATCGACGCCCGGAAAACGCTCGAACGGGAAGACCGGGAGCTTGACCGCGACCTCGGTCGGCACCCCGTCGTGGACCCCGAGATCGTCGAGGCCGGCGCCGGCGCACACCCTTGCCGCGAGCTCGGCCCACGGCGTGCCGTTGGCGCGGGCGAGAAAGGGCACGGTGCGCGACGCCCTCGGGTTGACCTCGATCACGTAGACCTTGTTCTCCTGGATTGCGAACTGGACGTTGATCAAACCGCGAACGTCGAGGGCAAGGGCGAGCAGCCGCACCTGGCGCCGCAGCTCCGCCTGTAGCTCGAGTGGGAGGCTGACCGGCGGCGTGACCGCGGCAGAGTCTCCGGAGTGTACGCCCGCCTCCTCGATGTGCTCGAGGATTCCGCAGATCACCACTTTCTCGCCGTCGGCCACTGCGTCGACATCGACCTCCACCGCGCGCTCGAGGAAGTGGTCGAGGAGCACCGGGCGATCGGGGTCGACTGCGGCGGCGCGCTTCAGGTAGCCGGCGAGCTGGTCGTGGCCGTAGACAATCTCCATCGCCCGCCCACCGAGGACGTAGGAGGGGCGCACGAGGACCGGGAACCCGAGCTCGTCGGCAGCGGCCGCCGCCTCCTCGGCCGACGTCACCATTTGTCCCGGCGGCTGGCGCAGACCGAGCTCCGACAAGAGCTCTGCAAACCGCCCGCGGTCCTCGGCGCGGTCGATGGCGTCCCTCGGCGTGCCCCAGATCGGCACCCCGTGATGCTCGAGGTCGGCCGCCAGCTTGAGGGGAGTTTGCCCGCCGAGCTGGACGAGGACGCCGAGGGGGCGTTCGGCGTCGCAGATCGAGAGGACGTCCTCACGGTGGAGAGGATCGAAGTGCAGCCGATCCACCGCATCGTAGTCGGTCGAGACGGTCTCCGGGTTGCAGTTGACCATGACCGCCTCGAAGCCCTCGGCGCGCAGCCCTGCGACCGCCTCCACACAGCAGGCGTCGAACTCGATGCCCTGGCCGATACGCACCGGCCCGCCGCCGAGGATGAGCACCGGGCGGCGCGGGGTGGGCTGCTCGTCGCCGTCGCCGAAGCTGCCGTAGAGGTAGGGGGTGCGGGCCTCGAACTCGGCCGCGCAGGTGTCCACCCGGCGCCTGATCCGCCCATTCCCATCCTCGATTCTCCTGGCTCGGAGGGCCGCGGCTTCGATGCCCGTCAGACGGGCGATGTGATCGTCGGCGAAGCCCAGTCGCTTGACGGCGTCGAGATATCCGGGCGCCTCGATCCGCGCAGCGATCTCCTTCTCGGCCGCCACCAGGCCGTCGATTCGGCGCAGGAACCAGGGGTCAATCGCGGTCAGATCGAAGGCCTTTCCCAGGCTCCATCCCCGGCGCAGCGCCTCGGCGACCTCCCACAAACGGTCCGGCGACGCCTTGGCAAGGCGCCGCTCGAGCTCAGCGTCGTCCGCTTGGGCAATCTCGGGCGGCGCCTCGAGCGAATCGCGGTCGATCTCGAGCGACCGGATGGCCTTCTGGAGCGCCTCCTCGAACGAGCGGCCCATGGCCGCGACCTCGCCAACCGCTTTCATGGCCGTGCCGAGGATGGGCTCGGCGCCGGGAAACTTCTCGAACGCAAAGCGTGGGATCTTGACCACCACGTAGTCGAGGGCCGGTTCAAAGGAGGCTGGTGTGGAGCCGGTGATGTCGTTCATGATCTCGTCCAGCCGGCGGCCGAGGGCGACCTTGGCGGCGATGCGGGCGATCGGGAAGCCGGTCGCCTTGGAGGCCAGCGCCGACGATCTCGACACCCGTGGGTTCATTTCGATGACCACGTAGCGGCCGTCCGTCGGGTTGACCGCGAACTGGACATTGGCGCCGCCGGTGGCCACCCCGACCGCGTCGAGGACCATCCGCGCCGCGTCACGCAGGACCTGAAACTCGCGGTCGGTGAGGGTCTGCGCCGGGGCGACCGTGATCGAGTCGCCGGTGTGGACCCCCATCGGATCGAGGTTCTCGATCGAACAGACGACAACGAAGGTGCCGGCCGAATCACGCATGACCTCGAGCTCGAATTCCTTCCACCCGAGGACCGACGCCTCGACCAATACCTGATGGGCGGGCGACGCCTCGAGCCCCTTCTTGAGCAGGAGTTCGAAGCTCTGCCGATCGTGGGCGATGCCGCCGCCCCAGCCGCCAAGGGTGAAGGAGGGACGGAGGATGACCGGCAGGTCGATGGTCTTGATGGCCTCGAGGCCCTCCTCAACCGAGCTCACGGTGGCCGCGGGCAGTACGGGCAACCCGGCCTCCTCCATCGCACAGCGGAAGGCCTCGCGATCCTCGGCGAGCCGGATCGACTCCACCGAGGCGCCGAGCAGCCGAACCCCGAGCCGCTCGAGCACCCCCGTCTCCTCGAGTTTGACCGCCAAATTGAGGGCGGTCTGGCCGCCGAGGGTGGGGATGAGGGCGTCGGGGCGCTCCTTTTCGAGGACCGCCGTTACCGTCTTTGCGGTCAGCGGCTCGACATAGGTGCGATGGGCCAGCCGCGCATCGGTCATCACCGTCGCCGGATTGGAGTTCACCAGGATGACCCGGCAACCCTCCTCGCGCAGCGCGCGGACACCCTGCACGCCCGAATAGTCGAACTCGCACGCCTGGCCAATACGGATCGGCCCCGCACCCAAAATGCAAACCGATGACGGCTTCGTGCTCACTGGGCCACCGCCCAACTCGAAATCATGAGATGCCCTCGCGGCATCTCGCCGCAAACCTGGAGAAGAGCTCAAGGGAGTCATTCGGCCCCGGGCTGGCCTCGGGGTGGAACTGCACCGCCCCGATGCCCGCCTTCGGGAGTGACAGACCCTCGAGGGTGCCGTCGGTGAGGTTGATGTGGGTGACCTCGACCTCGCGCGGCAGGGACGATTCCTCGACGGCGTAATTGTGGTTCTGGGAAGTGACCAGCACGCGCCCGGTCGCGAGCTCGCGAACCGGGTGGTTGCCACCATGGTGGCCAAAGGGCAGCTTGACTGTGCGGCCTCCGAGGGCGAGACCGAGGAGCTGGCAGCCCATGCAGATGCCGAGGATCGGCACGCGGCCGATGAGGTCGGCAATCAGGGAACACGCTCCGGCCACCGCCGACGGGTCGCCGGGGCCGTTGGAGAGCACCACGCCCGCGTAGTCGCCGCTGATCAGCTCATCGGCCAACGTGCCCGGTGGCAGGACGCGCACTAAAAATCCCTCGCCCACGAGACGGCGCAGAATGGAGCGTTTGACGCCGAAATCGATCACCGCCACTGTCGGACGATGACCATTTTCGGTCGGCGCGATCGGATGCGAGGGTGAGGCCCACGGCCCCTCGTCCCAGTCGTAGGCTTCGTCACATGCCACTTCCCGCGCCAGATCGAGGCCGTCGGTCCCTCGCGCTCCGGCGGCGCGTTCGCTGAGGTTTTCAGCGGGGGTGCCATCGGTCACCAGCAGGCCCGGTACCGCGCCCGCGGTGCGCACGTGGCGGACGATGGCGCGGGTGTCGAAGCCCCAGCCGATCGTGACACCGCGCTCGGCGAGCCACGCTTCGGCGCCGCCGTCGGCGCGCCACGAGGACGGCTCGAGATCGAGGTCCTGGACCACCAGCGCTCGCGCCCAGACGCGGTCGGACTCGGCGTCCGCCGGGTTGACGCCGACCTGGCCGACGTGGGAGGTCGTGAGGGTCAGAATCTGGCCGTGGTAGGAGGGGTCGGTGAGCATCTCCTGATAGCCGGTCATCGAGGTGTTGAAAACCACCTCGCCCTCGATCACGGCCTCGGCCCCAGCGGCACAACCGGAAAAGGTCGTTCCATCCCGCAGCACGAGGTGGGCCGGGCGCGGGTTGCAGAGCAGACGCGGGAGGTGCGTGGAACCGGTCATGCCGTCGGCAGAATGTAACACAACGCTTTCAGTGAATTAGGAATTAGGAATTAGGAATTAGGAATGCAGACCACCCACCCTTCGTGTCGTGGTCGAGGTTCAGGCCTCACGCCTCACGCCCATCGGGTGAGGTACGATGTTCCCCGCTCGGAACTCCGAGCCGGGAGGCACCATGGCACGTCGCATCGCAATCGCACTCGGAGCGTTCGTCCTCGCCGCTGGAGTCGTCACGGCCCAGCAGCATCCCTTCAACGTTCACGACCTGGTGGCGATGCAACGGGTGGCCGACCCGCAACCGTCGCCGGACGGCAGCCGTGTCGCCTTTGTCGTCACGTCCATGGACCTCGAGGCCAACAAGGGCCGCAAGGACCTCTGGCTCGCCGCCACTGACGGCTCGGGCGCCCGGCGCCTGACCTCCGACGCGGCCAACGATTGGAGCCCGCGCTGGGGGGATAACGACATTCTGTACTTTCTTTCATCGCGGTCCGGTTCCGTCCAGGTGTGGCGGGTCAGCGCCAAGACGGGTAGTGCGGAGCAGGTGAGCCATCTCTCCCTGGATGTGGAGGCCCTTTCGGTGGGACCGGGCGGCGGCGCACTGTACGCCGGTATTGCGGTCTTCCCAGACTGCGCCGACTCGATAAAATGTACGGCTGACCGCCTGGCCGAGAAAGCGGCGGAGAAGACCTCTGGGATGATCTTCGACCGCGTCTTCATTCGTCACTGGGATACCTGGAAGGACGGCCGCCGCAACCACGTCTTCCGAATCCCGATCGACGACGCCGGCCGGGCCGGGGTGGCGGTCGATCTCATGGAGGGTGTGGACGGCGATTGCCCCACCATTCCGTGGGGCGGCGACAGTGACTGGAGCGTATCCCCAGACGACAAGTGGCTGGTCTACACCGCCAAGGTCGTGAACGGTTCCGAGGAGGTGTGGTCCACCGACTGGGATCTGTGGGCAGCGCCGACCGACGGTTCGAAACCGGCGTGGTGTGTGACCGAGGACAACGAGGCATGGGACGCCTCCCCGGCGTTTTCGCCCGATGGCAAGACTCTCGCCTTCGTGGCTATGGCGCGGCCCGGCTATGAGGCCGACCGCTATCGGGTGATGGCGATGAGCTGGCCGGATGGAACCGCCAACAACCTGACCGAACGATGGGACCGGTCGCCGGGCTCGGTGGTATGGGCCGCGGACGGCGCCGCCCTGTACGCCTCGGCCGACAACATGGGCAACCACTCGATCTTCCGCATCGACCCCGCCGACGACATGGTTTCTGCTGTGGCCACATTCCACACCAACAAGAACCCGAAACCTCTGCCGGACGGCCGCCTGCTCTTCGCCCGCGATAGCCTGGTGGCGCCGGTGGAGCTCTACGTGCTGCCGGCCGGCGGCGGAGAGCCTGAGCAGATCACCCATCTCAACGATGCGCTCCTCGCGACCATCGAGTTCGGTGAGTACCGTCAGTTCTCCTTCATCGGCGCCCACCAGGACGAGGTTTTCGGCTATCTGATCTATCCGGTGAACCGGGATCCGACGAAGTCCTACCCGCTGGCCTTCCTGGTCCATGGCGGGCCGCAGGGGAGCTTTGACGATCACTGGCACTACCGTTGGAA